>CALZHP010000056.1 GCA_945787325.1 uncultured Desulfobulbaceae bacterium | reverse complement strand
GGGTTTTGACAAGAAAACAGCATCAACAGATATTGCTGTATATGGCCGGGCCAACGAAGACCCCAATTTTGTTGGAGGATCGGACCAGGTACATTACAGAGTGAATGTAAAGGGGCATAAAAGGCCCTTTACCATACAGGCAGAATTGCTTTACAGCCCCATATCCTATAACTTTATGCGTGATCTCAATAATGACAGTGCTCTTCCTCTTGTCAGTCGTTTTTCGGGATACTATGACAAAGCAGACAAGGCACCGGTTATGGTGGCAACAGTCAAACAGACCATAAGGTGATTTAAATTCTGCATCAAAAGTAGTGATCTGCAAGAGAGGATTGGGATATTTTCCGATCCTCTCTTGCCTTTATTTAGCTTCTTGAGTAACAGGGTTTCGCATGGCAAAGAAAAAACTGAACTGCTGGGAATTTAAGAAATGTGGGAGGCAACCGGGTGGGGAACTAGTATATAAGTTCGGTTTATGCCCGGCAACCAGGGAAACGTTATTAGACGGGGTTCATGATGGAGAAAATGCCGGGAGAGCCTGCTGGATAGTTGCCGGTACATTCTGTGGTGGTGAGGTACAGGGACTCTTTGCTAAGAAATACGAGACATGCAAAGATTGTGATTTTTATAAAATGGTTCTGGGTGAAGAGGGCGGTAAATTTGAGATAACGCTTAATCTGTTTAAGCGTCTTAAGGAAGATGAACCATAAGTTTTGGCTTAGTGCTGAAGTTTAACAGGAATGAGAAATAATAATATGAAGATCCTGGAGGTATTATTGTAATGAGATCTTTGAAGTGTTTTGTGCTAATAAGTTTTTTGTTTTGTGCGTTTCTGGCAGCCTGTTCCCAAAGCCAGGAGAAGAAAGCAGAAAAGTCAGCAGTAGATAAAATGACGGACAAAGCGGCTGAGAAAGCTGTTACAAAAATTCGCTCTCCGATAGATAAGGCCAAACTCACAAAGAGCCTGGGGGATGAGAGAACCAAAGCTATAGACGAAGCGTTGCAGAAATAACAGCTTTGTTGAATGTTTAGTTGTCCCATGAATAGCCGAAAATATTCAGGAAAGTAAAAGATCTGTACTCAGGTATCTTTCGCCCGTATCACACACAATAAAGACAATTTTTTTCCCTTCATTTTCAGGGCGTGCAGCAACCTGCATGGCAGCCCAGGCAATGGCTCCCGAAGATATACCGCAGAAAATGCCTTCGAGACTGGCAAGATCTCTCGCGGTAATAAAAGACTGCTCATTGCTGACGGTGATGATTTCATCAATAATATCTGTGTTTAAAACCTCTGGGACAAAGCCGGCCCCGATCCCTTGGATTTTGTGAGGGCCGGGCTGGCCGCCCGAGAGCACGGGCGAATCGATGGGTTCTACTGCCACAGCTTTGAAAGAAGGTTTCCTCGCTTTGATTACCTCTGAAACTCCCGTAATGGTGCCACCGGTGCCGACTCCAGAGACGAAAATATCCACTTCACCATCGGTATCATTCCATACTTCTTCCGCAGTTGTTTTTCTGTGAATTTCCGGGTTTGCCGGGTTGCCAAACTGATTCGGCATGAATGCGTTCGGCGTTGTATTAACAATTTCCTCTGCCTTGGTTATGGCCCCTTTCATACCTTCAGCACCCGGAGTAAGGACCAGTTCAGCGCCGAGATGCTGGAGGACCTTTCTGCGTTCGAGGCTCATTGTGTCGGGCATCGTCAGAAGAAGCCGATATCCCCTGGCGACGCATACGAAGGCCAGGGCAATACCCGTGTTGCCGCTGGTCGGTTCAACAATTATCGTCTCATTGTTGATTAAACCCTGTTCTTCTGCAGCAACTATCATGGCATTACCGATGCGGTCCTTGACACTTGCCAGAGGATTCTGTGATTCAAGTTTAGCGTAAATTTCAGCTCCAAGCCCTTCACCCATTTTGTTCAATTTTACAAGAGGAGTGGAACCTATAACCCTGGTTATATCTTTCAAAGTTTTTGCCATTTTTCTTTCTCCGTGCAGAGGTGCCAGGTAAATATATTATTATTCTTCTGTTTTCCTGTTACCGTTCCCGGAATATACAAGTTTTGGTTTTTTCAGAAGCACTTTAGTGTCGGGCGGCACACTTTCAGTAATCCAGATATTGCCGCCGATAACAGCTCTTGCGCCTATAATGGTTTTGCCACCGAGAATAGTTGAATTCGCATATATGATAACATCGTCTTCAATAGTCGGATGACGTTTTTTATTGCGGTAGAGATCGCCGGCGTCTCTTGGAAGTGAGAGTGCACCGAGGGTTACACCCTGATAGAGCCTCACGTGGTTGCCGATTTCTGTTGTTTCCCCAACAACCACACCAGTACCGTGGTCAATGAAGAAATGGTTCCCGATTGTGGCACCGGGGTGTATGTCTATCCCCGTAAGGCTGTGTGCGTGTTCCGTCATTATACGGGGAATTATTGGCACACCCAGCTTGAATAACTCATGTGCAATACGAAATATGGTAATTGCCAGCAATCCGGGATAACTGAAAATTATTTCATCGTAGCCTTTGGCGGCGGGATCTCCTTCATACGCAGCCCGGATGTCTGTAGTCAGAGTAGCACCAATATCAGGCAATACTTGAATAAATTTCAGGGCAGTTTCGTACCCTCGTTCTGAGCAGTTTGAACATGGCTGCTCCAATCGGAAACAATCGTGCTGAATGGCGAGTACGATCTGCCGGGATAGGCTTTCGAAAAATTCTGTAGTCTCCTGCCCCAGGTAGTATTCGAGGTTGGCCGGTGTAAGTGTTGTCTGGGTAAAATATCCCGGGAAAAGAATGCGCCTGGCCTGTTGGATAAGTTGTATAATCGACTCATGAGATGGAAGTGGGATGGCTTCAACATGACTGAAGCAATCTTTACTGCCGGCGCAACTTACCAATTTATTAACAACACCAGGTATCTCATTATAGAGGTTTCCGGCTGGTTCAATACTTGTAGAGCACTGGATCGTTTCTATAAATTTCTTGTCCATTTTATTCACCTTTACCAAGGAGTATTATGCCATATGTTGCGCGCAGGTTCGGTAGGAAATTGATGATGTTCCCCTTGCTTTCATGATGGTGGGTATTGATAGCAACTTCCTTCAAGATGGTAAATCTGTTTTCTTGAGCAAAATTTCTAAAATCTTTAAGTGTTAATACCCTGATATTGGGGGTGTTATACCATTGGAAAGGTAGCTCTTTGGTGATGGGAGCGTCGCCATGAAAGAGGAGCTGCAGCCTGATGGTCCAGTGACCGAAGTTCGGAAAACTGACAATTACCTTTTTGCCGACCCGTAACAGAGATTGTATCAATACCGAAGGTGCGTACACCTGCTGCAGGGTTTGGCTCAAAATGACATAATCGAAGGTGTCTTCCCTGTAGTCGGAAACCTCTTCGTTAATATCTCCTTGCAGAACCGAAAGGCCGCGCTCGATGCATTGTGCAACTTTGGCCTCGCTTTTTTCGATGCCGGTTCCCGTAACCTGCCTGTTTTCCTGAAGAAAGGAGAGAAGGTCCCCCTCACCACAACCCAGATCGAGTACTATAGAACCCGGTTTTATCCAGGAGGCGATAACCTGCAGGTCAAAGCGCATATCATTAATTGGCGCGTTCATAGTAAATTCGATCCAGAAAACCTTTGATAAGTGAGCTTAAACGATTGTTTGGCAGCAGGAAAGCGTCGTGGCCCCAGTCTGCTTCAATCTCGCAAAAGCTGACATCAAAACTATTCTTTTTCATAGCCTTGACCAGCCCTTTCGATTGGTAAGTAGGATAAAGCCAGTCCGAAGTAAAGGAAACAACAAGAAACTTCGTGTCTACATTTTCTCGGGACTCAATGGCAAGTCTTGAACCTTTTGAACTGCCAAGGTCAAAATAATCCGCCGCTTTTGTTATAAACAGAAAAGAGTTGGCGTCAAAGCGATCAACAAATTTTGTGCCCTGGTAACGCAGGTAGCTTTCTACCTGAAAATCAGCATCGAAATTAAATGAAAAATCCTTCTTATCCTGCAGCCTACGACCGAATTTCTGCCGCATTGCTTCATCTGATAAATATGTTATATGCCCGATCATGCGGGCTACTGCCAGGCCGAGGTCCGGTTTGGAGCCAGAATAGTAGTCCCCATTGTTCCAATTGGGATCGGCCATGATCGATTGCCTCGCCACCTCATTAAAGGCAATGGCAAGGGCGGAATGCCTTGCAGAACTGGCAAGCGGTATAGCGGATGCTATCATTTCCGGATACTTGACGAACCATTCCAGCACTTGCATACCTCCGATTGAGCCCCCTATGACAGAAAGGATTTTATTGATTCCAAGATGGTCTATCAGTTCTTTCTGGGCGGCAACCATATCGCCGATGGTCACCATGGGGAAGTCGAAACCATATGGCTTACAGGTTTTGGGGTAAATGGAAGAGGGGCCGGTGGTGCCCATGCAGCTGCCAAGGATATTGGAGCAGATGACAAAATACTTGTTTGTGTCAATACCTTTACCGGGCCCAACCATAATATCCCACCACCCAGGCTTTTCATCCCCCTCATTGTAATAACCGGCTACATGTGAGTCACCGGACAGAGCGTGAAGGATAAGTATGGCATTGCTCTTGTCCGCATTTAATTCTCCCAGAGTTTCATAGGCAATTGTAATGGGACCAAGCCTGGCACCGCTTTCGAGAACCATCTCATTTGGCGGTTCGGCAAATGTGAAAAACTTTTTCTCAACTACTCCTACAGAAACACCGTTTTTGTCATGGGATGCGTATTCACTCATGGTTCTGAGTCCGTGTTGGAAAATATCAGTAAATCATCATTGTTATGATTCATTTCAGATTGATACAAGAAAACATTGGTATCAATATTTACGTTGTCATGGGTGCAGATAACAGAACTTCGCTTTGCCCGTCTTATGGGATCTGTCGTTTACTCCCTGACTAAATCATCATCGCCAATCCAGCATTGGTTAACCTTCTGCTCATGGGGCCAGTTTGAAATAAACCATAAACATTTGGAGCTTAGAAGTCACCGTTTTAATTGTAATAATTTACGACAAAGAGTCAAGTGACCTGGCAAGATCCTCACAAATGTCCTCTGACGCCTCAATCCCCACCGACATGCGTATAAGATCGGAAGTTATGGAAAGCTCTTGCCTGGTGTCTTCAGGGAATGAAAGGTATTGGGAAGAATAGGGGTGAATGACAAGGCTCTTGCAGTCACCAAGATTTGCAAGGTGGTAGATCAGCTGCAGGTTGTCAATAAATTTGAAACAGGTTTTCTGATCCCTGAGGCCGAAAGCAATAACTCCGCCAAAACCTTTCCCGTCAAATTGTTTTACAGCTGTCTGGTGTGACGGGCTTTCCTCAAGGCCAGGATAATTGATCCAGGTAAGCTCCGGCCTTTCCTTGAGGAAGTTAGCAACCTGCATAGCATTTTGCGTGTATCTTTCCATTCTGATGGCAAGAGTGTCCAGTCCGATCATAGTAAGGTAGGAGTGCAGGGGAGCCTGGGTGGTGCCGAAATTAATATGGTGCTCACGCCATACTTTGTCGAGATAAGCCAGCGGGCCTTTGCGGTCGATAAAGGGCTGAAAATCCGGATATCTCTCTTTGTTCCAGTTGAAATTTCCCCCGTCAATTACTATTCCTCCTGTTGCATCTCCGTGACCGCTCAGAAATTTTGTAGTGGAATGAATCACCACATCCGCACCCATTTCAAGAGGGCGACAGAGATATGGTGTTGCTAGGGTGTTGTCAACAAGGAGTGGAAGACCATGGTTATGTGCAATTTCCGCGGCACGTGCAAGATCCGGAACATCTAGCTTGGGATTGCCGATAGTTTCCAGGTAGATAAAACGAGTTTTATCATTAATAGCACTTTCAAGGGCTTCCAAGTCTGTGGACTCGACAAGCTGGGCGGTGATGCCATATTTTTTGAAAACATTGGCGAACAGAACATAAGTGGACATAAATAGAGAGTTACCGCAGACAAACTCATCACCGGCACGTAATAGCGCCATGCAGGCATTGGTAATTGCCGCCATGCCGGAAGACATAGCTACTGCGCCTTTACCGCCTTCCAGTAGAGACATTTTCTCTTCAAGAACCCTGTTGGTAGGGTTTGTAAGGCGCATGTAAATATGATCCGTCGTTTTGCCACCAAACGTACTGCTCAGATTTTCTGCTGTTGGATGCAGGTGCGATGCTGTCTGGGAAATAGGTGCTATTGTCGCACCGTCCCAATTTTCTGGAGATTGTGCAGCATGAATGACTCTTGTGTGAAAACGAAGTGATTTATTAGAAGGCATAGTTAAAATCCAATTGAAAATGGAGTGTAAGGCAAAATGAAATACAGAAGTCAATAGCGCATCTACTAATCCTCGAGAAGTGATTTCAACATATCACACTCCCGGCAGATCTTCATTTTTTCCTGCCAGCTTTCCTGGACTTTACCTTCACAGATTGTGCCGTTAATAAACCAGCAGAGTCTCCCTGCCTGAAATTCCCAGGCGGGACATTGCTTTTTCCTTTTTGGCGGGCATTTTTTGGCAATCCAGCACAACTGGGGATTATTGCCGGTTTCTCTTCGCCTCGAAAGCAGAAAGTAAACCTGACGTTCAACGTGAGAGGGTACTTTGCGCCACCCCTGTTCATAACTATGCACTGCTTTGATTGATGAGCCCAAAAGCTCGGCAAGCTGCTTTTGTGTTTTACCAAGTTTTTTTCGGGCGCTAAGAAATTCTTTGCTATCCATTAAGTTCTCCCTGATGGCTTAAAAAATTTAATTGAGCAGTGTTACATGTACCACAACGTGGTACAGTTGTTCAACCGTTAATATAGAGATTTGTAAGAAAAAATGAAAAAAATCTTCTTAGGCCTGGAAACAGTAGGGAAATCAGATGAATAAAAAAAATATAAAAAAATGGTGATAAATATTTATCGTCTTCTTCTTAAAGTGTAAATTGTAAATAGAACGAAAGTGCTCAATGAAAGTGTTGTTGATGTGTTAGGAAGTTTTGGTGATTAATTCAACTAAATAATGAGCAATTAATGCACTTGACGTACATTTCGTAATGCACGAAATTTGTGCATATTTGCTGTAATATTTTTATTTTACTTATTTTTTTATTTACGGGGTTAATATCAGGGAATAATTAATAAATAACTCACGATCCGAGGATTAGCCATGAAGGTGTTTGTTACTGGTGGTACAGGTTTTCTGGGAAAGGTCTTGTGTAGAAGGCTTATTGAAGAGGGACATTCGGTAACGGTCTTAACCCGAAGCCTGAAAAACAGGACATCAAGTCATGGAATAACTTATGTTGAGGGTAATCCTGTTTATCAGGGAGATTGGCAACAGAAGACTGCAGGGCATAATGTGATAATCAATCTGGCAGGTGCCTCGATTTTCTGTAGATGGACCGCTGCCAAAAAACAGATCATTCACGACAGCCGCATCCGGTCTACCCAGAATATTGTTGAGGCTCTTGAAAAATCGGAGCCGGAACAAGTCACTCTTCTCAATGCTTCAGCGGTTGGTTACTACGGTTTTCGGGGTGATGAAGAACTTGATGAGACAGCGGAGCCGGGCCATGATTTCCTGGCCATGTTTGCGCGGGAATGGGAAGCGGAGGCATTAGCGGCCGAAAAGCTTGGTACAAGAGTTGTTCTCTGCCGATTTGGAGTTATCCTGGGTGGAAGAGGTGGGGCGCTTTCCAAAATGCTGCCTGGATTTAAGCTGGGGCTGGGAAGTCCACTCGGTTCAGGAAAACAGTGGTTTTCCTGGATAGCCATAGATGATCTCGTTAACGCCCTTTTGTTTTTGATGGAACATCCCGAAATATCAGGCCCGGTCAACTGCACAGCACCCAATCCTGTAACAAACATGGAAATGAGCAAGGCCCTGGGCAAGGCCCTTCACAAACCAGTCTTTTTACCTCCGGTTCCAGCCTTTATATTAAAGCTTGTTCTGGGTGAAATGAGTTCGGTTGTGCTGAAAGGGCAGCGGGTAATACCACGCAACCTTTTGGAGAGTGGTTTTACCTTTAAGTACAACAATATTGATGAAATACTAAAGAGTATTATTAAGTAAACCCATCCTGATTAGCTGCTCTCGGTATTTTCCTATTAAGTCTTTATTGGACTTTCACACACTTTTTAAGTAATATTGCACGTTTTTTCGAGTGCTCAAATATGTATTTAATTAATCAGGTAATGGAATTATGTCGAGGTTGTTGAGCTGCCAATCGCTTTCTAAATCGTTTGGCCCGCACCGTTTGTTTTCAGAATTATCACTTGGGATTTCTGAAGGGGAACGTTTGGGTCTGATCGGACCAAACGGATCAGGAAAGTCGACCCTGCTGAAAATTTTTGCCGGTATTGAATC
This sequence comes from uncultured Desulfobulbaceae bacterium, assembly GCA_945787325.1. Taxonomy (GTDB): domain Bacteria; phylum Desulfobacterota; class Desulfobulbia; order Desulfobulbales; family BM004; genus CALZHP01. The sequence goes on along the minus strand of CALZHP010000056.1, from coordinate 10,534 downwards.
ACCGGATGATGGCAAAATATTTCAGATTAAGCTTACCCGCCTGGTATACCTGCCGCAGAAGGATTCCCTTGATTCTCATAAAAGTGTTGAGCAAAATCTGCTTGATAGTCTTTCTGGTGATGATATTGAGGATGTTGAGCGTTTTAACAGGGTGCATCGCATGATCAGCCTGGCCGGTTTTTCAGACGCTGGACAGAATGTCGCTGCCTTATCAGGAGGGTGGCGAAAAAGGCTTGCCATCTCATGTGCCCTGATCAGGGAACCGGACGTTCTCCTGATGGATGAGCCTACAAACCATCTTGACCTTGACGGTATTTTCTGGCTGGAGAAACTGCTTGCTAATGCAACTTTTGCTTTTGCAGTTGTGAGTCATGACCGCTATTTTCTGGAAAACACCACAAATCGGATTATTGAGTTAAGCCGCCAATATCCGGAAGGTTATTTGACAGTAGAAGGTAATTATAATGAATTCCTTATTAAGCGGGAAACCTTCCTGAAAAACCAGGAAAGGCAGGAGGAGATACTGTCTAATAAAGTAAGCCGGGAAATAGAATGGCTGAGAAGAGGCCCAAAGGCCCGAACAACCAAGGCACAATATAGAATTGATGAAGCGCAGAGGCTGCAAGATGAGCTTTCTTCAGTACAAACTAGAAATGCCAACAACAAGAGAGCGCGATTGGATTTTGACGGTACCGGCCGCAAGACCAAAAAACTTCTTCAGATGCATGATCTGGGGAAATCAATTGCAGGACGACGTCTATTCGGAAACCTAAACATAACTCTGACACCTGGAGCACGGTTGGGTCTTCTGGGTGCTAACGGATCGGGCAAAAGTACCCTATTACATATTCTTTGCGGCGATACTCAGCCCGATGAAGGGTATATCGAGACAGCGGACGGGCTTAGAATATTTCTGTTTGAACAGCAGCGTGAACAGTTGAATCCGGAAGATACTTTACGGAGAGCACTGGCACCTACAGGGGATTCCGTAGTATATCGGGACAGGTCATTACACGTTGTTACCTGGGCCAAACGTTTTCTTTTTGAGGGTGACCAGTTAGAAATGCCAGTTGGAGAACTTTCCGGTGGAGAACAGGCTCGTATTCTAATTGCCCGTCTGATGCTTCGACCCGCTGATATCCTGCTGCTTGATGAACCGACAAATGATCTTGATATCCCAATGCTTGAAGTTCTGGAAGAGAGCCTTCAGGATTTTCCCGGCGCACTTATTCTTGTAACACATGACCGGTATCTTATGGACAGGGTAGCGACCCAGGTGCTGGCGTTGGATGGTAGCGGTGGAGCCGGTCTGTTCGCAGACTACAGGCAATGGCTAATAAGCCGTAAGCATTTAGATTTAAAATGTAAGCCGGGTAAGCCTGATACAAGCCCCAAGAGTAAGAAGCCCCAAAAGAAAGCTGGCAAGCTATCCTATAAAGACCAGAGAGAATTCGATAAAATTGAGGAAAAGATTATTGCCGCTGAAGAAAATGTTGCACTTTGGGAGAAAAAAATTAAAGATCCTGTGATTGTAAAAGACCCGGACCAATTACAGGAATGTTGGGATATGCTTCGGCCGGCCCAGGAGCTTGTAGAGCAGCTGTATTTGCGCTGGGAAGAACTTGAAAAGCTGAGAAGCATTGAAAAATGAAAAAGTAATAATGAAGAATGTGTCAATCATCAGCAATAACTGTATGCTGATAATAATGATAAAGACAGGTGACGTGGGCAGAAAGAAAGGCATAAAGTCCATGTTCAAAGGTATATGATGCATGAGTGAACAGTGATAAATAAAGCGTTGGATTGTTCCATTTGTAAAAATGATTTTATAATGCCCGAGAAGGGTGAAAGGCACAGGACGCATGTGAAATTACTTTAATAGGTGACTACATTTTCTCCTTTGCCTTTTGACAGTTGATTAGGAAATTATTCAGTAAAGAAACATATCCAGCATGAATTATAAATATATTAAGTAAATTAAAGGAGAAGGTGAATGGCTTCAGATGTAAACGATATTTCCATAGATTATGAAGAGGATGGGGTGCTTATTGTCAAGGAAGTTGATAAGGAGATTCTTTCAAAGGGCGCCTGGACAACAATTATTTTCAGGTACCAGCAATGGGACAGGCGTAAAGAGGAATTCGGCCCTGACCGATACACCATAAGAAGATATCAAAAGAGAAACGATGAATATCTACCGAAATCAAAATTTAATATCTCCAGTGCAGATCAGGCAAAAAAAATAGTGGATGCTTTGCAGGGCTGGATACCAAAATAGCCAGGCATAATACTGCTAGTTGTCTTTTTGTGTCCTTTTAACAAGGAGTCAAGAGGTTGCCTGTTGTCAGGGAAGTTGTTATATAATTGTTTCCCTGAATAAGGTCATTAAGCGGCCTTGCCTGAAAACATGGAAAAAAATATCAATACAAGAAAGAGACCCAATAGGAATAGCTGTGCCAGTAAGATTTTATAATACAAAAACACGCAATAAAGATATTCTTCAGCCCCAGACAGAAGGGCATATCAAGCTCTATGTCTGTGGAATTACCGCCTACGATTATTGCCATATAGGGCATGCTCGCTCGGCGCTTGCCTTTGATATGATTGTTCGCTACCTGCGGTATCGGGGTTTTGAGGTCACCTATATCAGGAATTTTACTGATATAGACGACAAGATCATAAATCGCGCTCAGGAAACAGGTGCAACATCTGAAGAGCTTGCCGAACGATTCATCGCTGCCTTTCACGAGGACATGGAACGGCTTGACGTTAAGTCGCCCACTCTAGAGCCAAAAGCCACAGAACATGTTGATGAAATAATTGCCATGATACAGACTCTTATCAATAAGGGATTTGCCTATCAGGCTGAAGGCGATGTCTATTACATGGTCGATAAATTTGAAAATTACGGCCAGCTTTCAGGGCGAAACCTTGAAGATATGCAGGCCGGAGCACGTATCACTGTCAATGAAGAAAAGAGAAATCCCATGGATTTTGCCCTGTGGAAATCGAGCAAACCGGGCGAGCCAACTTGGGACAGCCCCTGGGGGCCGGGGCGGCCGGGATGGCACATCGAATGTTCCGCCATGAGCAGGCGTTACCTGGGGGATTCTTTTGATATTCACGGCGGCGGCAAGGATCTTATCTTTCCTCACCACGAAAACGAGATTGCCCAGAGTGAAGCAGCCACCGGACAATCTTTTGCCGATGCCTGGATACATCACGGATTTGTAACTATCAAGGATGAAAAGATGTCCAAATCTCTGGGTAATTTTCTAACCATCCGCGAGGTCCTTGAAGATTATGAACCTGAAGTGTTGCGTCTATTTGTATTTTCCACCCATTATCGCAATCCACTTGATTATTCGAGCGCCGCAATGCAGGATGCTACAGCGGGGCTTGACCGACTGTACACATGTCTGGCAGAAATAGAAGGTCATACAGGCACTGGAAGTGATGATGCAAAGTCGGTAGCCTCACAGAAAGATGTCGACACAATTGGTTTATTGCCGGAACGTTTTCAAAAGGCCATGGACAATGATTTTAATACGGCCCAGGCTTTGGGACATATTTTTGAGTCGGTGAAAGTTCTTAATAAAATTACTCAGGCGCTTCCAACAGAACCCGCTTCAAAAGACTTGCTCCTTTTGAAGCAGGGTGCCGAAACAATCACGGAACTTGCCGATATCATCGGAGTGCTGAAAAAGGACCCCATCTCCTATATCAATGAAAAGAAGCAGCAACTTCTTAAGGATGCCAACCTGAGCAGCGATGCCATTGAACAGATGATCTCAGAACGAACTGAGGCGAGGAACCAGAAAAACTGGGCCAGAAGTGACGAGATACGGGACGAGCTTCTCGCCAAAGGTATCGACCTAAAAGACGGCCCAGAGGGAACGACCTGGAAGGTTAAATAGATCCAAAATTTAATCAATATTTTTTTACGAATTATTGGCTTAATTATAATGGAATTATTATATTCATAGATGTAAATTCTCAAATGAAATAATCCATATAGGGAGGATGCATGATGATTAGATCCCCCGCAGTTGCCGGGCAGTTTTATCCGGCAGACTCTGGCCAGCTGACTGCAAACCTTGCAGAATTGATTCCTTCTTTATCCAATCAAGATAAGCGCGACGCATTGGCCGTGGTTTCACCCCATGCCGGATACATCTATTCCGGTCGAGTCGCCGGTGAGACACTTGCGCGTGTTAATATTCCGGATGATGTCATAATACTGGGGCCGAATCATAGTGGTTATGGTGAAAAAGTAGCACTTATGACTTCGGGTTCGTGGCAGATGCCCATGGGGCAAGTAGCAATCAACGAAGAACTTGCCAATGGATTGATGCAATCTTCACAATTGATAGAGTCTGATGAACTGGCGCACCGGTTTGAACACTCTCTTGAGGTGCAGGTCCCATTTCTGCAGATTTTAGTAGAAAACCTGAAAATAGTGCCTCTGGTCGTATCACATATTTCATATGATGATTGTGTAACCGTGGGCAATAGTCTTGCCGAAGCAGTAAAAAATTTTGGAAAACCTGTTCTTGTGTTGGCAAGCTCCGACATGACGCACTATGAATCGCGTAAAGAGGCGAGCGCTAAAGACAAACTCGCCATAGATAATATCAGGCGGCTTGACCCGAAAGGGCTTTACAATACTGTTATTGGTGAAAGAATTTCCATGTGCGGTATAATGCCCACGACTGTGGCATTAATAGCAGCATTGAAGCTCGGCGCCAAAGAGGCTGAACTCGTGCGCTACACTGACTCTGGTGATACAAGTGGCGATACCTCCCAGGTTGTTGGCTATGCGGGGCTGATAATTACTTGAATCATAAGAGTCAGTCGCAATATTTCTTGACATATGAAGTAAGTTTCTCTATTTTTTGGGCCACTTTTGTTGTTGCAGATGGGGGATGGTCTAATGGCAAGACAGCAGACTCTGACTCTGCCTATCGGGGTTCGAATCCCTGTCCCCCAGCCATAATATGAGTCAGTACCAGTTCTTTTCCACCTATTGAAGTTCGTTATGTAGGGTGACATTTTTTGTCATTGCATGGCGTTTTAAATGACATAAATTGTCATAATTTTTCAATAATTTCAGGAGGAGGCGAATCTTTTTATTCTTGTTCCAAGAATTATTATTTATTTATAATTGTTTTTTTGTGCTATTTGGGCGTTTGCTTAATTTTTTGCAAAAAACAAAAGTGGTTCTCCGATAGTGGTTCCATAATTGCATCATTTTAGTTTGCCACTAAATGGAAAGAGCGTTTTTCAGCTAAATAACCAGTTTTAGGAAAACTCAGCTTCAAAGGATAATATAGTCTATTGAAAAAGAGTTTACGGGCAGGAAGGTATTTTAAACTATTGTTTTATTCTTTTAATCCAACTGAGGAGGAAATGAGATGATGAGATTGTTTAGAAAACAAAACAAAGAGAAAGGCTTCACCCTCATCGAGCTGATGATTGTTGTGGCCATTATCGGTATTCTGGCTGCTGTTGCTATCCCTGCATACATGACCTATATCCAGAAATCAAGGGTAACAGCGCTGGTTTATCCGGGACTGCACTCAATCCAGACGAACATGGGTCTTTATTATGCTACTAACCTGGCAATGCCGACAGGTACAACTGCGACAAGTATGGGTGAAGATGCTGATACTACCTATTTTAATCCATCTTATACAGCTAACACCCTTACCATAGCAATTGACAGTGCCGGAGCCACCAGCAAGCTTTTAAAACTGGATGATTACAAGCTTGAAGCTGCACCTGCCACGAGTGCTGGCAAGATTACAGGGTGGTCATTGTCTGGAAACCTGGCAACAAAACTTGGTCTGTCGGGCGAAAGTTAATCCTGACCAGATTTGAAATCAGCGCGAACAAAAACCCCGGTCCGATAGACCGGGGTTTTTGTTGATAGTCTGAACCACTATATGTTTCAAGGAAAGCATATCCCTGTTTGCTGAACCTACAGCCCTTGATATGATAGAAAAAAATGACAGTCTTATCCTGGAGAAAATCAGTAATGTTTCACCACATGCTGTATTTATCTTTGTTCTCCTCTTTATCTGTCTCAGTTACAGCAACACAATTTATTCACCGCCTGTACTTGATGATTGGCAGACTTTTATTGAAGAAACTAAAGTATATGTTGATGATTTTTCGTTTGCTTCCCTTAAACAGCTGTCTTCTACCCGATTCGGCATAGGCCGTTTTATTCCCATGCTCACTTTTGCTGCTGATCACCGCATTGGTGAAGGCAGCATTGTTCCGTTTCATCTCACCAATATATTTATTCATATCCTTGCCGCTTGTGCGGTCTATTTTTTTCTTAATGTTTTATGCCGGACTAAAGTTGGCAGGAGGTCTCTCAGCTTTCTTGATCCTTGTACTTTCAGCTTGTTCGTAACTGCGATCTGGGCCCTCCACCCGGTCCAGACCAATGCAGTGACATACATCGTGCAGCGCATGGCTTCACTCGCGGCGCTGTTTTACTTTGCTGCTTTAGCCTGTTATATTGTCGGCCGCACAGGAAAGTCCGTTCTTAAAAAGATAATTGCATGGGTCTGTTTTTTTCTTTTTATGGTTTGTGCATTATTGTCCAAGGAAAACTCTGTAACACTGCCGCTTGCAGTTCTGATGCTCGAAATGTTTTTTATACAGCCTGAACTTGGGGGGAAAATAGCTGCCAAAATGCGATGGACCCACTGGCTGGCGCTTTTTGTCATTGGGGTTGCCCTCCTTCCCATGGCTATGGACAAGATGTCGACATTGGAGAGTGGTTATGACATACGCCACTTTAGTCTTTCCGAAAGACTTTTTACAGAGTTGCGTGTAGTTGTTTTTTATTTGTCACTTCTGATTTTTCCTTGGCCTGGTCGATTTAATCTTGAACATGATTTTCCTTTATCTTACTCCCTGTGGAATCCGCCGACTACTTTTTTTGCCTTGGTATTCCTTGCAATTCTGGTATTTGCTGCTTTTCGAGTACGTCGGCAACATACTATAGTTTCCTTTGGTATTCTGTTATTTTTTCTCAACCTTGTAATTGAATCATCAGTTATCAGTCTTGAGCTTGTCTTTGAGCATCGCCTTTATCTCCCTTCCTTAGGTTTTTTTATGGTAGTTGTCGCTCTTTTTGACTGGGGGTGCAAGTTTATATCAAAGACAAAAAGAAATGAAACTAAGGCAGTATTACTTTTGGGAATGGCAATAATGTCCTGTGCTCTGTCAGTTTCCACGACATTTCGTAATAATGTCTGGCGGGATAAACTGACCCTGTATTCTGATGTTATCAGTAAATCCCCAGACAAACCGCGAGCCCAGCTCAGTTATGGCAATGCGCTTGCGTATGAGGGGCGCCATGAAGAAGCGTTAGTTGTTTTTGAAAAAGTAATCTCATTGGGTAGGGAAAATTATGAGGATTACCTGAAGGCTGCCACAAGTATAATTAATATACTTGTTCATAAAAACAAGTATGAAGAGGCAGTAGTAAGAGCTGAAAGCTTTGTTATGGAGATGCCGGAGAATATAAACTGGGATAGTTTCCCAAGATTGATGAGCAACCTGGGAGTTGCTTACACAAAGTTGGGCAATTTCAGTGAATCATTCGAGGCTTTTTTGTTGGGAGCATCGATAAAACATCGTGATACTTCTTGTCTGCTGGCTGGTATGGAGGCTATGTTGCAGGAAGCTTTAACCGATGATGAGGGACGTCGTCAATTGGGGCTGGAGGACAAACCCGATGCAATATATATTAAAATTGCAGGAACCTTGCTGGAAAAAAAGGATTATTCAAGAGCGAGAGAATATTTAGATAAGGCGCTTGCGATTGATCCATACAATAACAAGACATTGGAGATCAAAAAAAGACTTGATAATGAGATCTCGCTTAACAGCAAAGTCGCTGATGTATTGGATATCAATAAAAACCCTGCTTATATAGATAAGTTTCATTTTAGACTGCTTCTCTCTTTTGCTGGATTTATTGAAAAGTCATATCCCCCGTTAAAAGGATTAATCGGACCCTTGCTTGAGTTCGCTGTTAGGATGGAACCTGATAATCCATTTGCAACATATAAAATGGGGCGGTGGTATTTGATAAATAGTAGAGTAGAAGACGCTTTAAGAGTTGCAGAGATTTCTTTGGGGAAAAATCCAGAGTTTCCTCCTCTTATTGAGTTGGCAGCAGTTTGCTATAACATTCTAGAAAAAGAAGAAAAAGCTGTAGCACTGTATAACGAGCTTCTTGCCATTTATCCGGGGCACCCCAACTGGATGAAATATAAAAAAAATGTACAAGATTTTTCGGAAAAAGAACCGATGTTGAATGGAAGTAAAAGCTAGTTTCAAGTTAACCATTATATGCAGATATATTACTCATTCTACAAGAAGTAAACATGCTGGGGAGAGAAAACGACAATGCTTAGATTTAATTATATGCATAAATGTCAGAAGGTGCGAGGCTCGAAAGGCTTTACATTGATCGAGCTCATGATTGTAGTGGCAATTATCGGAATATTGGCCGCTGTTGCTATACCTGCATATACAGCTTATGTCCAGAAGTCAAGGATGGCTTCCCTTGTTTTCCCTGGTATGCATTCGATTGAAAACAAGGTCGCGCTATTTTATGCTACGCATCAAGCAATGCCGGCCTCTCCAGATCTTGTTGAAATTTCTGAGGATGCTGACACCGACTATTATAACGTCGCTTTGACGAGTACTTCCTTGATTATCACAATTGATTCACCTGGTGTGACATCTAAGTTGTATCGCCTTAATGATTATGTATTGACAGCCTCACCTGATACAGGTGGTGGTCTGATTAAAAGATGGTCTTTAAGTGGAAATCTTGCCACTAAGCTGGGCCTCACTTCAAATTGAATTTACTTTATACAAGTTTGAACATTTAGTCGTGGTTATAAAATGACAATATTGGGAGATTGAATGAGTGTAGAAAAAGTGACAGTTTTACTGCCAGCATTTAACGAAGAATTAAGCATTGGCAATACTGTTCGAAAAATAAAGGAGCTATATCCGTACTTTGAAATCCTGGTTATAGATGATGGCTCAACTGACAATACCATGAAGGAAGCCATGGGTGCTGGCGCCAATGTCTATCCACATCCTTACAACATAGGAAACGGGGCAGCTGTAAAGACAGGTCTACGCTGCGCATCCGGTGATTGGATAGTAATGATGGATGCTGACGGGCAGCATGCCCCGGAGGACATTGCAAAACTTCTCGAACATAAGGACAAGTTTGACCTGGTTGTCGGGGCAAGAAGCAAAGAATCCAAAACGTCTAAGCACCGCGACATAGCCAATAGAATTTATAATTGGTTGGCCTCATATGTCACTAAATTCAAGATTGAGGACCTTACCTCGGGATTCAGACTTGTAAGAAAAGATACTGTCACTAATTATATTTACTTACTTCCTAATACATTTTCCTACCCGTCCACGTTGACTATGGCTTACTTGCGTAGTGGTTTAAGCTTGAAATATGTCCCCATTCAAACAAAAAAAAGAAAAGGAAAGAGTAAGATTAAACTTATGCGAGACGGGACTCGGTTTTTTCTTATAATAACCAAAGTGGCAACATTATTTTCACCATTAAGAGTTTTTCTGCCTATAAGTTGTTTTTGTTTTTTTAGCGGATTACTCTATTACTTTTACACTTTTACTACAGAACACCGCTTCTCCAATATGTCCGCTTTATTATTTACTACCTCAATAATAATATTTATGATGGGCCTGATTTCCGAGCAAATATCCCAGATGCGTTACGATAAGGTTGAGTGATTTTCTCAATACTACCTTTATTTATGGCTTACTACTCTAGGTGTTGTCTTAGTAAGTCTTGACACCATGTTCATTTTATTATAATGTTCTAAAAAACAGAACATAATAATAGTATGAAATCTATTTTTTCAGGCCTAATTACTTCTAAAACACGCATCCGAATCCTGATGCGTCTTTTCCTAAATCCTCATCAGAACGCTTATCTGAGAGAATTGGCAGACGAATTCAAAGTTTCGCCCAGCCAGGTGCGAGACGAGTTACTGCAACTCAAAAAAGTTAAAATCCTTGAAAGCGAAAAGAAGGGACGTCAAATTCTTTATAAGGCCAATAGGAAGCATCCCCTTTATAATGAGCTGCACTCCATGGTAATAAAGGCATTGGGCATGGATAGAATACTTGACAGTATTATAGAGCGTCTCGGTAATCTTGAAGAAGCATATCTTATTGATGATTATGCTGCCGGAAAGGATACAGGCCTGGTTGATCTTCTGCTTGTGGGTAGTGTTGACCTGGTTAATCTTGAAGATCTCGTTGCAAAAACAGAGAAGTATATTGATCGGAAAATTAGAACATTAGTTTTATCATCTGAAGAATTTGTTAACCTCAAACCCGCATTATCAAAGAAACCGATGCTTCTTATTTGGGGTAAGGAGCCGGCTTGTTCAGCGATTGGACGTTTTCAGAATGAGGCCCAAATATGAGTATAAATAATGAACAG
>CALZHP010000055.1 GCA_945787325.1 uncultured Desulfobulbaceae bacterium | reverse complement strand
ACTCACTGATTTTTTTTAAAAGCATAGATACGACTTTTCTTTCTTCGGGCGCAATAAGAAAACCTGGAATAGGCTGGGATAGAAGCAGGTTGCTGCCATCGGCTCCATTAGAAGGTAAAGCAATATGTTTAAGAACTGTAATCATATTGCCCCAACTACCACCCTCTTTATCCAGATGTTCAATAACCTGCATTAAAACGGTATTTACTGACAGGTAGAAATCCGGGACCGCAGCCTCGCCGGTCACAGAACAATCCTCAAAAGAACCGAAACTCCTACATCCAAAAGGTCGCACTTTATATATCGAACAAATATCGTCTTTGAGAAAAATACATTTCTCTAAATTCCAGCGTGCTCCTTCATCCCCACCAGTCTCCTGTTGATTGAGACAGGTTGAGGCGTATTGATTAGTCGTCATTCCAGGAGCTTGAACAGGTATACTGTCCATCTCCAACTCTTTCTTAATATCACTGAAAGAACCATTTTCCTTAAGATAGCTAATGATGTGCTCTCCCTCAAGTGTAGTCATCGTTACACTTCGGGTACAGCATGATCCACAACCTTTTTTACAGGAAAAGGGAAAGCGTTCAGCCCATTCGCCATGGACCTTATAAATATGTTCAAGTAAATTGTTCTTGTAATCACTTTTCATTTTTCTTGTGTTTCTCTCCATACATTTTCCGAGATACATCCTCTACAACTTCTTTCGGAATTAGCTTGAGAGCTAAAGCTACAATAGATGTGCCGATGGTCAGGTCATCAACCAAGCCCAGGAAGGGAATCAGATCGGATATAAGATCGAATGGATATATCAGATAAAGGATACCGAACAGGAGCATTAACTTTACAAACCAGGGCGTTTGTTTGTTAAATAATATTAAGATATAAAATTTTATCTTGTCTATAAAGTCGCCCATATATCACTGTTCTTACTAGAAATTAGACTTTTAAAGCACCTATACATTCCTGAACAGATTCCATTTTCTGTCCTATAAGATATTCTCGTATCCCGTCAATAACTTCTTCAGTCACCCTGGGATTGATAAAATTAGCAGTACCAACCTGAATTGCACTTGCACCAGCCAGCAAAAATTCCACAGCATCTTGCGCGGAGCATATTCCACCAATTCCGACAATCGGAATGTTGACAGCATTTGCAGCCTGCCAAACCATCCGCAAAGCAATTGGCTTTATAGCAGGACCGGAAAGACCGCCAACAACATTTGCAAGAACTGGACGTCGTCTGCCGGTGTTAATCGCCATTCCCAAGATTGTATTTATTAGGGATACTGCATCAGCACCTGCATCTTCAACCGCTTTAGCAATAACAGTGATATCGGTTACGTTTGGAGACAACTTCACAATGATCGGCTTACTGCAGTTCTCTCGTACTGTTCTGGTAACCGTTTGCGCCATTTCCGGATCAGTTCCAAAGGCAACCCCGCCTTTCTTTACATTGGGGCATGAAATATTTACCTCAATGGCTGCAACTTCAGGGATATCGTTAAGCTGGCTGGCCAAATCCTGATATTCTTCTGTTGTATCTCCTAGAATATTCACAACAACAGGAACATTAACATTACGAAGGTATGGCAGCTTTTCAGAAACAAACCTCTCCACACCGACATTTTCCAGGCCAATAGCATTCAGCATGCCACAGGCCGTTTCAGCTACACGCGGCGGAGAGTTTCCTACCCTCGGCACTACAGAAATACCTTTAACAACTATGGCACCTAAACGAGAAAGGTCAACAATTGACGCAAACTCTTCACCATAGCCAAAGGTTCCCGAGGCCGTCATTACAGGATTCTGCAGATGAAGATTGCCAATATCAACTTGAAGATCGGGTTTAACTAAAGCCATAACACCTCTTCTGAATCAAAAACCGGACCGTCTTTACAGACATGGACATAACCGCTTCCATACTTTCTTGGATACGCGCAGCCTAAGCATGCAGCAAGGCCGCACGCCATCATAGTCTCAAGGGAAACCTGACAATTCCAACCTAGAATCTCACTTTTACGAGCAACAGCACGCATCATTGGGTATGGACCGCAAGCATACATTTCACGGCTGGGATCAGTTTCAAATTTATCCATGAGGTCTATTACGAAACCATGATGGCCAAGAGAGCCATCATCTGTTGCTGTCTCTACAACCAAACCCAATTTCTCAAAACCACCTGCTAAGGGTTCAAGTTCAGCTTTAGTCTGGGCCCCTAAAAGAACGATTATATTTTGCGGCTCAAGGCTATTAAGCATTGTATCAGCAAGAAATAACAAAGGCGCAATTCCCATGCCTCCACCAACCAGACACGTAGGTTTGTCTTTTTTTATAGTGAATCCATGTCCGAGGGGCCCCACTATGTCGAGTTTCTGTCCAGCACAAAACTCCGAGAGTATTTTAGTTCCTCTGCCGAGAACTTTGTATAAAATTTGCACAGTCTCTTTCCCGTCAGTCCTGTGCAGGGAAAAAGGTCGACGCAGCAAAGGATCATGGCCGCCTGAAACTTTAATCATTACAAACTGGCCAGGGAGTGTCGCTTTTGCAATTGCCTGTGAATGTAAAGTCAGACGGATAACATCATCGGTTAATTGCTCAACCTTGATTATTTCCGATTTTTCCTGAAATGATTCCATTTAACATCACTCTTCAAGTTTTATAACAGACACGAATCTTGATCGGCGTTGTCTGCATATCTGCATGAAATGCCAAAAGAAAGTGCAAAATTCAGGTTGAATCTGTATAGTACTGGCTCAAAATAAATCGTAGCACCTCCGCTTGCAGGAGCAAGCATTAACGATACTAAATCACCAGGCACCTGCCTGTAAACATTAATTTTATTATGGATACCTCATATCAATGGAATATTTAATTGCATTTTTTGCTTTTATCTTGGGAGCTGTTGTCGGCAGTTTTTTAAACGTTGTAATTCTGCGCCTCCCCCAACCGGAAGAATCGATTGTTTTTCCATCTTCAAGGTGTCCGCAGTGCAAAAAAGAACTTCCCTGGTATGATAATATTCCAGTAATCAGCTTTATTTTACTACAGAGAAAATGCCGCTTCTGCAAAGTAAATATTTCCTGGCAATACCCCTTTGTAGAACTCACCATGGCTTTACTTTCTTTGGCATTATTTATTAAAATTGGAGTTTCATTTTCATTCGTAATCTACTTTGTCTTCTGTGCTGCACTTCTGGCAATTATTGTTATAGATTATCATCATCAGATAATTCCAGATGTTATAAGTCTTCCTGGGATTTTACTTGGATTTGCAGTTTCATTTTTCAACCCACTTGTTACTTGGCAGCAGTCCGGCCTGGGTGTGCTTCTCGGCGGCGGTGCACTCTATGCTGTTGCTGCAGGATACTATCTTGTTACCAAAAGGGAAGGAATGGGCGGTGGAGACATTAAGCTGCTGGCCATGATTGGTGCTTTCCTCGGTTGGCAGTGTCTTCCTTTTGTAATTTTTGGAAGCGCCGTATTGGGTACCATTGTCGGTGTAGGGGCCATGCTTAAACAAAAAAAGGGTGGCAAAACGGTCATTCCGTATGGCCCCTTCCTTTCTGTGGCGGCAATACTGTTTCTATTTTTTCAGGAAGTAATACAGCACTATATTATAATGTTGTATATGCCCCCTGTTTAAGCAATATAAAATTTTGAATTGAAGTAAGAGGAAATGTCGTGGGTAAGCAAGGATTAACTATCGTCAACACCGGCAACGGCAAAGGAAAAACCACCGCAGCTCTCGGACAAGCTTTAAGAGCAGCAGGCCATGGACTCAAGGTATGTATCATTCAATTTATTAAAAACACCAAGAACACCGGCGAAATCAAGGCACTTGCCTCTTTCTCTGAAAATATTGAAATTCACACTACAGGCACAGGTTTCACTTGGGAAGCCGAAGACCTTAATATTGTGAAAGAAGCTGCAATTAAAGGCTGGATGCTTGCAAAAGATAAAATTAATTCAGATGAATATAACCTGGTCATTCTTGATGAATTTACATATCTGCTTGCCAATAAAATACTTGATGAAGAGGAGGTTATTGCTTTACTGGGCAATCGTCCAACTTCTGTGCACGTTGTCATAACTGGCAGAGATGCACCTGAAAAGTTAATCGATTTCGCTGATCTGGTAACAGAAATGAAGGAAATCAAACACCACTTCCGAAAAGGGCAAAAAGCTGTGAGGGGGATAGAATTTTAACAGGCTATGTGCATTTCAACATTGATTGCTAAGAAGCAATTTTTTTATTTGTAAATAGTAATTATCTAATTAATTTAATAGCAAGAAAAAATCGATTTAAATAAAATCTAAAATTAGCTATTTTCCTACCTGCCGAACAATATTTCCTCATATCCGGAATAATCTCATTTTTCAACAAATCACTCCGACAAGCAAAAATCCACTTATATTGTTGTTTTTGTGTTTTATTTCTTGTTATCCCCCATTCATGTAACATTGTAGCCCTTACTGGATGCTAACACGACAATAGTTGACATTATTTGTCAGTTACTTGACAGCAATGACAATATTTGTCCCGTTGAGCGTAAATGTTGACAAATTTTGTCAACTGTAGTAGAGGGTTTATTGTTTTTAATATTCATTAGTTATATATGATATCTTTTCGGTTTGAAAAATTCTTAAGATTCAAAAAAAGCATGTAAAAATGAAAATCATTTTTTAAGCAGAAAATATTTTTACTTCTCTTCACACCACCAGGCACGCTTCTTGCTTAAAATCAACTGTTTACGCAATTATTTAATAAACATTAACCAATGGACAATGAAGTTAACTGGCGCTATTCTCAGGATAAACGCGTAATATTTTCAATTTGCTTAGATATTAAAGTTCTATTTCTAGAAAATTTGCCCGTTTTCATAGCTTAATTTGACCCAAAGTGTTCAGGGGGATGCAAGTGGTCGTGTAATTCATACGCTCTGTTAGAGAGTAGTAGATGTAAATTAAGAAGTAAAAGGAGGGATTTGATGGAATTGAAAAGTTTGGTAAAAAAAGGCGTGTGGTTGGCGGGAGGATATTACCTTGTCTTATCGCTTATCGTTCTGCCCGCCACTGCTATCGCAAGTGATAGTGGTAATGATGAAGAATTGGAAGATCGATATTCGGATTATTATACCGGCCCACAAGGCCCCCAAGGCGAAATGGGACCGCAAGGTCCTGCTGGCCCTAAAGGCCCACAGGGTGAAATGGGACCACAAGGTCCTGTAGGTCCGATGGGTCCTGCCGGTGCTGACGGTATGGATGGGAAAGATGGTATGGATGGAGCTCAAGGACCTGCTGGTCCTGCCGGTCCTGTCGGTGCTGACGGTATGGATGGAAAAGATGGTATGGATGGTGCTCCTGGTCCTGCCGGTCCCGCTGGCCCTGCTGGTCCTGCAGGTGCTGACGGTATGGATGGAAAAGATGGCATGGATGGTGCTCAAGGCCCTGCCGGTCCTGCCGGTCCTGAAGGTCCACAAGGCCCTCCTGGAGAAGGTGTAGGTGTTCCGGGTCCTGAAGGTCCCGCTGGCCCTGCCGGCCCTGCCGGTGCTGATGGTGCACAAGGTCCTGCTGGTCCCGCTGGTCCTGCCGGTGCTGATGGTGCACAAGGTCCCGCTGGTCCCGCCGGTCCTGAAGGTCCACAAGGTCCTCCAGGAGAAGGTGTAGGTGTTCCGGGTCCTGAAGGTCCCGCTGGCCCTGCCGGCCCTGCCGGTGCTGATGGTGCACAAGGTCCTGCTGGTCCTGCCGGTGCTGATGGTGCACAAGGTCCGTCTGGTCCCGCCGGTCCTGCCGGTGCTGACGGTGCACAAGGTCCCGCTGGTCCTGCCGGTGCTGATGGTGCACAAGGTCCCTCTGGTCCCACCGGTCCTGAAGGTCCACAAGGTCCTCCAGGAGAAGGTGTAGGTGTTCCGGGTCCTGAAGGTCCCGCTGGCCCTGCCGGTCCTGCCGGTGCTGATGGTGCACAAGGTCCTGCTGGTCCTGCCGGTGCACAAGGTCCCGCCGGTCCTGCCGGTGCTGACGGTGCTACTGGTCCCGTCGGTCCTGCCGGTGCTGATGGTGCTACTGGTCCTGCCGGTGCTGATGGTGCTACTGGTGCTACTGGTCCTGCCGGTGCTGATGGTGCTACTGGTCCCGCCGGTCCTGCTGGTGCTGATGGTGCTACTGGTCCCGCCGGTCCTGCTGGTCCTGAAGGCCCTCCAGGCACAGGTTCAGCACTTGGCGTGCACGTTGAGGTCGTTGAGTTTCCGTATGATTCAACAGCAACGATCAATCCTACGGCAATGGGTGTCGGTGTTGCGACATGTCCTGCCGAATTTCCTCGAGCAATTTCATGTACGGTAAATTGCGCAGATTCCACACTTGTACCTGATATAGTAGCAGATAAAAACTTCTTATATCGTCAGCAGCTAGTGCCTGTTGGTCCATCTGAAGGCTTTACAGGCTGTGAAGGTAGTTGCGGATTTAACGAGGAGTTTCAGCCGTCACAGATTTTTGTGACTTGTGTGTCGGAATAAACTTTTTAGTAGATTGTTTTTTTAAGACATAGAAAAAAACGCCGTACTTCCATATTATGGATGCACGGCGTTTTTGTTTTCGGGGACTCCTTCTTAGGAAGAGGCTTATGTGAACCCTTTCACAGATTGTGTCTTAGTAGCTGCAAATATATCCTATTACTTAGTGTGCGAATAACATTAAATAAGTGCCTATAAACAATACCCATCTTGAAGCTGCATTTCTCCAAGATCTAGCGTGGAACTAGTCACTCGAAAAGGTATATTGCAAGTAAATTTAGTAATCATAGCAGTGGCAAAATCTTAAGACTTATCTCTTTGAATTTATCAAAATGCTCTTTAATAAAACTTAAATTTTCCCATGCTATTGGGCAATTCTTTAACACCTATTGCATCACAGCAAAAGCCAATATTAGATATTAAATGCAGGAAATAAAACAGCTCTCCCGATGAATGACTGAAAACCATTAAGGGAATAGAATACTGATACAACTCAGGGCAGTGCAAGTGGAGTTTTGAAGTTCAATTCGGATATTGGAGTATTTCGATTCAACGCTTCACCAAGAATAAGTCCGAAGCGCCAAGCTTCATCACGTTGCTTCTTGGAATGCCCGTATTGATCGTAATGTTTGCCCATAAAATTACTGCGCTCAGGATGCCTGCCTGCAAGCCTCAGAAATACACCAACTGTACGCCAGGGTTCCTTGTGCGGATGGGAAAAAACGATCAGATTCGGCACAGAAGCACCGCATTTTCTGAGTTTGTTCCGAAGCCCATACCAATGCATACGCCAGTATCCCCGACAGGAGATTAGTGGAAGAACCATTTTGTTCTTGAACAAAGCCTCCCCATCTCTATCAAGCATCGAGAGTATGGGCCCGCTCGGACTATAAGACCAGGTAGGGCCAGCCAGGATAATAAGATCGAAATCTTCAAAGCAGACATCGGGAAGTTCTTTGATTGGCATTCGATATCTGAAAAAGGTAATCACCATCATTTTGACGGTGGTATAAATCGATTCAAAAGGAAAGCGCAGAGGGGTAATCGGCCAGAGTTTTTCAGTTTTTACTTCAACGCCCTGAGATTTGAGACCCGCTGTCAACCTGTTCATTACTCCGACAGTCTGACCGCTGAAAGAATAAAAAAGAAACAGCACCTTCGGTTTTTTCTCCTGAGTGATTGTATTCCCACTTTCTTCGGCGGCTGCTACCATGAACCGTTCACCACTTACTTTATTGTTTGAAAGTAAAATCTCGAGACAGCAAACTCAAAACAACGCAACCATATTATATCCAACAAAAAAAAGCCCTCGAAAAAATCGAGGGCTTTTTAAAATCATTATGAAATGTAAAACTACGTTATAACATCCTCACCATGGAGTTCAGTATGAACTCCAAGTGCAAGCTTGTAAAGAATAGTTAGAATAAAAAAGCCTGTTGCCCATACGGCTATTGTTATGGCAATTTCATTGAATGTTGGATGATATGCCGTTATTTCTTCAAGCGGGTTCGGCACAAAACCACCAAGCACAAGCCCTATACCCTTGTCTAGCCAGAACCCGACAAATATAAGTATACACCCTATTGTCATGGTCGACTCTTTAATTCGCAAGGAAGGTGTAAGCAGCATTGCTATTCCAATAACTGGCAGAATAACAGACAGATTCATCCAGGGTACCAACTGATTATGTCCGTGCAGACCGAAGTACAGGTACTCCAGTGTGTGCATATGTCCAGGAATATTGCTGTAATATGCCGTGAAAAACTCCATACACAGGAAGAACATATTAACCAGTGCGGCATATGCGACAATGGTAACCAATTTTTGTATTGCTTCCTTCCCTGCATCAAAGTTTGCAAAACGTTTCAGTATCATACAAACAATTATTAACAAAGCTGGTCCGGCTGCAAATGCCGAAGCCAAAAAGCGCGGGGCCATAATAGCTGTCAGCCAGAAGTGTCTACCAGGAAGACCGGCATACAGAAACGCTGTAACAGTGTGGATACTGATTGCCCACGGGATAGAAAGATAAATAAAAGGTTTAATCCATGCTGGAGGAGCAACCTCTTTCCGTTCTGAAGTCAGTACTACCCATCCGATAAGAATATTCAGGAAGAGGTAGCCATTCAGAACAATCATGTCCCAGAAAAGCATTGAGTTCGGTGTTGGAAAGAGAAGTACATTCAAGGCGCGCATTGGCTGGCCAAGGTCGGCAATAATAAACATCAGACACATGCAGACCGAGGATACCGCCAGGAATTCGCCAAGAATTGTGATCTTGCCAAAGACTTTATAGTTATGGATGTAATATGGTAATGCAACCATAACACCTCCAGCAGCAACACCGACAAGAAATGTAAACTGCGCAATATATACTCCCCAGGACACATCTCTACTCATACCAGTTAATCCCAGACCATATGTGAACTGACGGACATAGCAGATCGCGCCAATACCCATGATTACGAGGAGAAAGGTGATCCATTTCTTATAGTTACTGTTTCCTACGAGTGCTTTCTCAATCATGATATCCTCACAGTATGTAAAAGATCGACGGCAGTGTTCCCGCTTCAGGTTTCCGTTGGATTGTAAAGTTCGAACTCAATGTACGCCGTATTTCTGAATTGGTGTCATTCAAGTCTCCAAAAATGAGAGCCTTTGTGTGACCGGTGGCCTCAACACATGCTGGTTGCAAACCTTTTGCCAACCGCTCAACACAAAAGTTGCACTTTTCTACAACACCACGCATACGTGTTGGAAATTCTTTATTGTAGGTTGCCCTGTCGATAAAATAGCGGCCCGATTTCTCATCTTTGCCCCGAGGATTTCTCCAGTTAAAACTTCTGGCACCAAAGGGACATGCTGCCATACAGAAACGGCAGCCGATGCATCGGTGATAGTCCATTGCTACAATACCATCATCCCTCCTAAAGGTTGCCTTCGTGGGACACGCACGGACGCAAGGCGGGTTATCGCAATGATTACACAAAACTAAAGCATCATTATTGTGAACCTCTTCGTTTTTATAATAATGACTTTTGCTTGTAAAAGCGTTTTCGTATGGAGTTTCCCAAATCCACTTGATTTCATCTTTAGGATTCTGGAAATCAGGAACATTGTGAACGGTGTGACATGCCTTCACGCACTTCTCAGCCATCCCTTGGTGCTCCCTGAAAGTTTTCAGGTTAATGAGCATTCCGTAACGCTTACCTGTTGGCTTCTCTGACTCAGAATGGGATTCAGACTGAGATGAGGCATGAGAAATAGTAGGTACTTCACCGTTCAGTAACCTTTCAAATGCTGCCGGGGCTCCAATGCCTGCGATAGTTGAAAGACCGGCAATCTTTAAAAATTTTCTTCTTTTCATATCCATTACAAGGTCTCCTTAGGCACAAAGTGGCAATCCCAGCAATAAGGCTTTACGGCTGCATACTGGTGACACTGGTCACAGAATTTTGCCTTGTCAACGTGGCACATCATACAGCCATTCATCAGGCTTTTTTCAACTTCAATGTCTCCAGCCTTTACCTTTTCTCTTTTTCCTTCACGCAGGGCCTCGTCTCGCCAATCATCTAAAAGAACCATATGGCTCGTACGCATATATGCAGCATCTTCAACGCATTGCTTATAATTTGTCGGCTTTTCAACTTTTGGCAGGTCGCCGGCATTCCCCCCGTTATACCAGAGCGGGAATGTCATCAGGATGACAAAGATGGCTAACCCCGTGATGACCAGTTTGCTATCATACATCAGTATCACCCTCCTTTACTGCAAGTTCTTCAAAGCGAAGTCCTTGATCTTTCTCTTTTTCACCTTCCATAATCAAGGCGTTGCCAACCAGCTCGGACACGCCGCAAACTTCAACATCCGGGTTCCAATACTCCATAAGGGCAAGCAGCGTTGCTCTATCAATGGCACAAACACAAGCAAGCGTGTTAACACCGTGCTTTTCTCGCACGTATTTGACTGCGTTGGCGCGCGGCAAGCCGCCCATCATCCTTAGATCCATAATTTCACCGGTATTCAGACCGGTACCACTACCGCAGCAGAATGTCTGCTCACGGATCGTGTTTTCAGGCATGTCATGGAAGTTGTTACAGACATTATTAAGGACGTATCTTGGCTCATCAAGAAGCCCCATAGCCCTGGCCGGATTGCATGAATCATGGAAGGTAACCACCCGATGATCATTTCTGCTAGGATCGAGATTTAACTTTCCGTGATGGATAAGGTCTGCAGTAAACTCACTGATATGAACCATTTTTGTCGAAGCAGCATTATCAAAGCGCGTTCCGGTTATCGGTGAAGTAGGGACCTGTAAGAAGTCGGCAGGACCGTTCATTGTATCCATATATTGGTGAATAACCCGCCACATATGTCCGCATTCCCCGCCTAGTATCCACTTGACTCCAAGTCGCTTGGCTTCGGCGAACATTTTGCCGTTCAGTTTCTTCATCAACTGATTTGAGGTAAATAAACCGAAGTTACCACCTTCTGATGAGTATGTGCTGATTGTATAGTCCAGCCCGATATGATCGAACAGCATACAATATCCCATGAAAGTGAAGATGCCCGGATCTGCAAATACATCGGCGGAAGGGATAACAAAAAGGACCTCGGCCCCCTTCCTGTTAAAGTTCAGACTTTCAAGGCGCAGGCCGGTTACCTCTTCAATATCGTCAATTAGATATTCAGCGTTTTCTTTGAAAGTATGAGGCTGCAATCCGAGGTGATTACCAGTTCTGTTAGAGTTGGCCGCGGGCTCCATGATCCAGTTAGTATTGACGCCGACCAGATGAAGCAGTTCCCTGCCCATCATGGTCACTTCGGCAGTATCAATGCCATACGGACAGAATACCGAACATCGGCGGCACTCAGTGCACTGGTAGAAGTACATGAACCACTCTTTCAGGACATCAATGGTCATTTCACGGCCATTGGCTATGCGGCCCAGTATCTTGCCTGCCTTTGTAAGTTCTCCTCTGTATACGGACCGGAGAAGCTCAGCCCTCAGTACAGGCATATTTTTTGGATCACCTGTACCCAGGAAAAAATGACACTTGTCTGCGCAAGCTCCGCAACGTACACAGCAATCCATAAAAATTTTGAAGGACCGGAACTTGTCAAGCCGCTCTTTGATGCCGTTAATGATTATTTCCTTCCAGTTCTCAGGGAGCTTCCAATCATCATCTTCAATTTCCCACTCACGGGATTCGCCAAAAAGACCCGGCAGGTTTTTATTATGGTACTCCATAATGCTCGGCTTCCCAGGATAGCAGTAGTTGCCAGGCTTAAACACTGCCGGCACATCCATCCAATCCTTAGCGGGAATGGCCCCAGTCATCAAAGAGGGATCTTCGACAACTTTAACACTCATCTGTTCTACTTTTGTGTCTGCCATTTTATATATTCCTTATTCAGCTGGTGTTTCCTGAGCAGCTTCACCTTCTGCCGCTGTTTCCTCTGCCTCCGCCGGCTCCTCCGGCTCCTCCGGTGGTAACTCTTTTTCTAGTGGCAAACCTGCTCCTGCCATAAACTCTCTAAACTCATCCTCGTAGCCCGCATAGGAATGAGGTTTAATATTCGGATCATTCCATGGGTTAATGTGTCTCACCATACGGCTGTCATTCGGCATATTCCTGGTCGGACTCAGAAAAACACCGCCAAGGTGCATCAGTTTACTGAACGGAAAGTATGCCATTAGCGCGCATATGAGAAAGAGATGAATAAAAAAGGTACTGCCTAAATTCGCAGGCGGTGCAGCAAACGAAAAGGTCGCCAGGTTCATGGTAAGCTCTTTAATACCTACAATATCAACCCGGATAACATACCTCATCAGGATTCCTGTAGTTGCAATAGCCAGTATCAGGAAAAGAGGAAAATAGTCTGCAGCAAATGATATGTAGCGGACCTGCGGATTAACAAGTCTTCTGACAAACAGAAACGTTACAGCACCAACAAACAGAAGATCGGTAATGTAGAGGGCCGGTACTGTTACCTGCAGAAAACCGTCAAGATATTCAAGAGGCTCAATAAAGAAAGGCATCGGGTTTGTAAACAGCCGCATATGCCTGATCACTATGATCAGAAAACAGTAGTGAAAAGTCAAACCGGCTATCCAGAGCCACTTGCTGGACTCATAAGTCAGCTTGGGGCCATCATGTATCTCGGCTTTCGTATTTTTGAAGAGCGACCGGAATGCAAAGACTTCAAGCGCCATGCGCCCGATAACTCCACCGATAGTTGATGGGTTGTCCAGTTTGGCATGATTTATCCAAGGCAGTGACTTTCCCTGCCCGGATGTTGTTGGGATGCTGAACGGAACCGGTGACTTGGCCCACTGGGTAACGCGATAAATAAACCCACCAATGAACAAGAAAAAAGCCACGTAGGGTATGATCACCCCGAAAAGGTACTGCATGCCAGAACCCAAATTTGCGCCTAAAAATGCGAGCGCTACCAAGGCAATAACGGCAAGGAAGGAGAATTTCATTTATCGTTACCCCGCTTCATGTTAAACAATTGATTTGACTGTTAACCATTGACTCTTTTTTTTGACTCCCGCAACATGGCAGAAGGGCATTTTGCGCCTTCAGTAATTATATGCCTGCCGCTTCTCATCTCATTAATCTTCACCTGATAAAGACGCTCTCGGCATTCCATGTATATATCAAAGGCTCGAAGAGAAACCCTGTCTATTCGGGATTCAAACTCCGACAGCTGGCCCATATCGGCAGCATCAACCTCTTTATCTTTGGACAGTTCTTCTTTAACTATTACTTTTAATTGGTATATAAAGGATACAGCTTGAGAGGGAGTAAAGTCCTGCACAGCCCTCATTCTGATAATGTCGTCCAGTGGTTTGTGTATATTCTCGAGATCCGGCCCTTCCAAAATGGCCGCATAAAGGTCTTTCAGGCCTACTGAAAGAGTAGAACCCACCGGATTTGCAAATTTATCTTTCTGCTTTTTGAAAAAATTCCCAGCGCCATAAGTGTCGAGTAACTGATCAACCCAACGCCTTACAATTCTGTCTTTCTTTTCAGCCAGTTTTTTTTCAATTCCCATAAAAATCCACTCTATAACGCTAAACTAAAGCTAATTTGGCAAGTTAGCGAATAATGATTGAACCGTCATTCATAATTCATGAAACTCCTATCATGTTTATTTTCATTTTTCAACAATAAAAATGCATGGGTTAAAAAATATTACCACCCTGTGGCATCACTTTGTTGTGAAAAAAAAATCATGGGTGTGAGCATACTGTTCCTTGAAATGAACTGCTCATAATAAAAAAGAAAGGATGAACGTAGTTAATTAGGCACGAACCTTTTTGTTTAATCTTTCCTTCAGGGCGGTCTGCCGGCGGTGAGTGCGATCGTTCTTAATAGCAATTGATATTGCTTTTCTGCTGCCCACAAGGACAACTATTTTTTTTCCACGTGTGACCGCAGTATAAAGCAGATTTTTTTGGAGCAGGGGATAATGTATCGTGTGGATTGGGATGATCACACTGGGGAATTCAGATCCTTGAGATTTATGTACCGTAATGGCGTAGGCAAGAGCAAGTTCGTTCAGATCTGATGCTTCGTACACCACAATCCTGCCATCATAGTCAACCTGTATAATCTGTTCTTTTCTTTTCTGTTGTTTAACAACGCCAAGATCACCGTTGAATACTTCCTTTTCGTAATTATTACGAATCTGCATCACTTTATCGCCGGTGCGAAATTTACTGGGAAAATCATGTGAAGCCACATCAGTAGGTATTAACACTTCCTGGAGCCTCAAATTAAGGGAGTCTGCCCCGATTACCCCTTTGCGCATTGGAGTTAGAACCTGAATATCGCGAATGGGGTCAAAACCGTATTTTTTTTCCAATCGCCCGTTGCAAAGGCTAACAACCTCTTTTTCAATGCTGTCGGCACCCTCACGGAAAATGCAGAAAAAATCTTTGTCACCTTTAAAGTCTGGTAGCAATTCAAGCGACTTTCCCTTATTTATTAATGAGGCATTAATACTAATCAGGCTCCCCGGTCCCTGCCGGAATATCTGCTGAAGATGTATAACAGGTACGCACTCCGATTCAATAATATCCCTTAATACGTTTCCAGCCCCAACCGACGGCAGCTGGTCAGCGTCCCCAACCAACAGAAGCGAAGCGGAAGATTGTATTGATTTCAAAAGAGAACTCATAAGCAGAATGTCCATCATTGAAACTTCATCAATAATAATATATTCCACCTTCAATGGGTTACTGCTGTTTTTCTTGAAACCCATAATCGAAGGATCAAATTCCAACAGCCGGTGAATGGTCTTTGCAGGATGACCTGTAGTTTCATGAAGACGCTTGGCAGCTCTTCCGGTCGGAGCAGCAAGGGCAAAGGGTACGTTATGTTCTTCCAGGATAGAAGTAAATCCCTTCAAAACAGTACTCTTTCCGGTACCCGGTCCTCCAGTTATAACAGTGACTTTGTTATTTATGGCACATTTAATCGCCTCTTCCTGCTCGGGTGCCAGTGCAAGTCCCATAGCTTTTCCTGCACGGGCGACTAATAAGTTGTTATTAAGGGATTGGTGAATCGCGGACAGGGGGATACCGCCGCATATTTCCTGGAGCTTGCTAGCAACCCCCTTTTCAGCATTTATTATCAAGGACAGAAAAACCTTGTCTCCTTCGGCAGATATTTTCTTCTCAGAGACAAGATCTGAGAGTTGTACCTCAATCATTTGAGACAGGAAAGATGGTGAATTCTCTTCATGCCACAATAATTTAGATACTTTAATAACAAGGTCTTCTTTGAACAGATAGCAATGACCATCACCAGCTGCTTCGTTCAGAACGAAAAGTATTCCAGCCCTGGCGCGGCGCGGGTCGTTTCCCGGAACTCCTAAAGACTGAGCAATATCATCAGCAATTCTGAAACCAATACCCCAGATATCTTCAGCCAGCCTGTAAGGATTAGTGTTGACAACCGTAAGAGACTTTTTCCCATATACTTTATATATTTTAACAGCATAAGAAGCAGAAACATTAAAACTCTGGAGAAACACCATTACCTCGTGAATGTCTTTATGTTCTGCCCATGCTGTTTTGATTTGCTCGATGCGCTTGGCGCCCAATCCTTGAACTTCACGAAGACGATCCGGGTTACTATCAAGTATATCAATTGTTTTTAAACCGAACTTTGCCACTATCCTTTCTGCATATTTGGCTCCGACGCCTTTGATCAGTCCCGATCCAAGATACCGCTCTATTCCATTGAGTGTATTCGGTTTTATAAGAGTATATTTTGAGACTTTAAACTGCCTGCCATAGCGCGAATCCTCTACCCAATCACCTGATAGCTGCAAAGTAGAACCTACAGGAAGGCCTGATAGAACACCGACAACTGTTACGAGGCTTTTCTGTTGTGGGCCTCTTTCCTTGAGGATTTTAAAACGGGCAACCGTGTACCCGTTTTCATCATTTTGATAGGTTATACGCTCCAGGGTGCCACTGATGATATTGGCAGGCAGAGCTTTGTTATTTAAGTGATGGTGTGGTTCGCCCATGAATTTTTGCCATAAGGGAGGTTAATTCAGCCGGACCTCTGTGACTGTGTAGACTTTAGATGCAAGAAAGTGAATGAAAAACTCATATCTTTGGTGCTCACGTAAAAAGTATTGGGATGGCTAAGAAAAAATTTTGATATACAGATAGCGAGCATAGCGAGACTTCGAGGAGTAGTGGTTTTTCGAGCGCGAGACAATATCCACCTGAGGCGAATCGAGTGCATGAAAAATTGCTACGACGCCATCAATCATTAAAATTTACAAATCTATCTGAAAACCCTCTCGGGCAAAAATAATCTCAGGATTTTCATTACTTCCGGCGTTGCAGTATTTTTCAGCAAGCTCATCAATCTGTGCGTCCGTACGCATGGGGTCATGGTGAAACAGGGCCATTCTCTTTATTCCGGCTCGTTTTGCCGCTGCACATACATATTCATAAGATGAATGTCCCCATCCTGTTTTTGATGATTCATATTCTTCCTGGGTATACTGAGCATCCTGAATTAAAAGATCGGCACCCAAACAGAAAGACTCGACCATTTCATTCTGTTCCCTGGCAACCAATTTCCCTTCTTCAGCCATTCCCTCATCAAAAGAAGGATCTTCAGGATCTGTGCAGAACAGATTACGAAAAGGCTCTGTATCAAATGCCGTACAGAAGATTTTATCCTTATATTCAAAACGGTATCCGAGGCAAAGAATTGGGTGGTTCAGATATTTTGTAGTCAAAGATATACCGTCACCAAGATTGAACCGCCCCTCTTTGAGGTGGATATATTCAATGTCCGCCGCCAGCTCCGCTTCCCTGACAGGAAAATAGCGATAGGAAAGCTGACCGCCAACTATCTGCTCAAGAGTTTCCCCCTCATAGCTCACAGGTCCGTAAATTTTCAGTTTTGTTCCGGGAATATACGTCGGTGTGAAAAAAGGAAAACCCATTATATGGTCCCAATGGGTATGCGATAGAAATATTTCAGTTTTAATAGGACCTTTTGGCAAATCATGCTGCATCATATAATTTCCCAGTTCTCGGATACCTGAACCGGCATCAATTATTATCAGCCTATCCAGTTCCTCAAACCGAACTTCTATACAGGGTGTATTGCCGCCATACTTCATGGTAAGAGGGCCCGGACATGGGATCGAACCTCGTACTCCCCAAAACCTAATATTCACTATGCTGTGCCTCCTTCTCTGGAAACCTGCAAGAAAACTTGCGCTTTTTCAATCTCATCCTGTATTTTTTCATCCATTTCCACCAACTGCTCCCAGGAAATATCCACCCGATCTAAGGCAGCAGTTAATAAGTATTCATTCTGGTATGGATCACCGGCCGAACCAATGTCTAATATGTTTGTGTACATATTAGCCAACGATACAGCGGAAACAAGGTCCCGGTTGTTTTCCTCCGCTTTATCCGGCTGATGATGAAAACAGAGGGTCTCTGTGACTGACGAGTTTAATTTCCACTTTTCTGCTATCATACGACCCGGCTCGCCATGGTCAAAACCAAAAACACTTTTTTCAGCCAAATCTAGAGCTCCTTGCTCATTCCTTACCTGATTAATGACAGCGTCATACTCTTCGATAAAACAGTTAATGAGCACTATCTTACCAAGATCATGCAGCAATCCACCAATAAAGAACTCTTCCCTTTGAGCAAAAGGAATACCTTTGAGTTCTGCCATGTTTTTTGCAGTAACACCGACGCTGATTGAGTGTGTCCAGAAAAGGTCCATGGGTAGAATCTGCGACGATTCATTACCAACGGTGTTAAGAATTGCGGTACTGAGGGCCAGGTTTTTAACAGTATTGAGCCCCAGCATGATAATTGCTCTTGTAAGTGATGAAATCTGGTTAGGCAGACCATAATAAGCAGAGTTGACAAGGCGTAATACCTGCCCCGTCAAAACCGGGTCGAGAGAGATAACTCTATTGAGGTCATTTGCGGAAGTATCCGGCCTGTTACAAATATCCAGGACCTTGGTGACTGTTGTCGACAGGCTGGGCATCCTGTCAATATAGTTCTGGATGCGGATAAATCTCTGGTCACTTTCTAGGGGGGCTTCGGTCATTTAACTGTTACCTTGCTTGATCTGGATTTGTGCCTCATCATAATATCACGTGAAGCTCCGGTCAAGAAAAGGGATCAGTTAACAGCCATGTTTTACAAGAAAATCTCTGACAGCTTCTTCCATAATGTCCTGTTGGTTGCGGCCGGTTTCATTCATGAGAACCCAAGTACATCTATGAAAGGCACGGCTGAGTTCTGAGCCAACCATGAGTTTCAGAGTTTCTGTAGATTCTTCTTTTTCTGGTGCTGACTTATTATTATTTTGATCTTCAGTCATCATTTTCTTTGACGTGAAAGGCGACGGCTTCATCATAGGTAATTCCACTGCCTCCGAAAATGTCTAGGCTGCTGCCGACTGTCGCATCGATACGTCCCTTGCCAAGTTTTTTGATACTATAAAGATCGTCGATATTTCTCACGCCCCCGGCATAAGTAGCAGGAATCGGAGACCATTTGGCAAGATCTTTTACCAGGTCTTCGGCAATGCCCTCGCTTTTTCCTTCAACATCTGCGGCATGGATGAGAAATTCTGAACAGAATTTACTGAAATAAGAAAGTGTCTCTTTTGATATTTTTACTTGAGTAAATTTTTGCCAGCGATTGGTAACAATATAGTAATCATTACCTTTTTTCCGGCAACTCAAGTCCAGGACCAGCCTTTCCCGACCAATTTTCGAACTCAATTCCTCAAGTCTTTTTTCGTAAACCTGTCCTTCCCGAAAAACAAAGGATGTAACGATAACAGCCGAGGCTCCCTGGTCGAGCCAGTATGTAGCATTTTCGGAAGTTATACCTCCACCGGCCTGCAAACCTCCCGGGTAAGCACGAAAGGCCTCAGTCGCGGCAGTTTCATTACCGGGCCCCAGCATAATAACGTGCCCGCCCATCAGGCCGTCCCTTTTATACATCTCTGCGAAGTAGGAGGAAGGAAGGTCGGCTGTGAAGTTGGTTTTAAGGAGTTCCGGGTGTTTATCGTCCAGAGTCGAACCGACAATCTGCTTCACTTTGCCGTTATGAAGGTCTATACAAGGCCTGAATTTCATGGCATTTGAGGGGGAAGCAGTGGGCAGAAGTTAATCCAATCGATACGTCTGCCCTGTTCCTGGTATTTTGTTAAATCTTGATTATGAAGCCTTTACCATCATAGTTGATGGATCAAGTTGCATGGATTTGCCCGTTTTTACAGCACCTGT
>CALZHP010000054.1 GCA_945787325.1 uncultured Desulfobulbaceae bacterium | reverse complement strand
TGCTCCTGGACGACGCGGGCGTCGTCGAGGCCGCCCTCGGCCGCTTCGTCGACTCGGGGTTCGGCGTGGTGGTCGACAATTTCGGGTCGGACAACGCCTCGTTCAGGGTGCTGGAGAGGCGCTTCGTCAGCAAGGTCAAGCTGGACCGAGGTCTTAAATATCCGGCATCCGTCTGACCCGGTATCAGCCAGCATCGGTGATTCTGTCCAGTCATCTGAATACCTGCCGCTGCTGTCCCAACTTCCGCGCAGGCGGGCGTTGCGAAATATTGACCGCTTAAGTCCGGTAATAAATTGAAACTCTACGGTTTGCTTTGCCATGACAATTCCCCTCCCTGATTACAACCAATTGCTTATAAAATCCTGATATTGTGTATAGCACGAAATATACTCTATTTCATACTGATTAACAAGATTATTTTGATCTAACGAACTTCCCTGAGGAAGGGGGCTGGCGGATATTAAAAAAGCTGATGAACTTGGCAGCGGCAGCGCGAAAAGATGGCTTAAAATGAAGTCCCGAAAAAAGGGAAAAAAGAGAAGATGATATAATGAGGTAATTGCCGCTAAAGAGATAAATAAGCAGATTGTGCCTTTTTTATTGCAGGAGTACAATATGATTTCTAATGACAATAATTCCGGAATGCCCGTTTCCCCTGATCCCGGATATTTATTGAAACTGGCTCACGCCAAGATGCCCTTCGGAAAGTATGCCGGCAGGAACCTTATTGATCTGCCGGAGGCATATATTATCTGGTTCTTCCGCAAAGGCTTTCCCAAAGGTGACCTTGGTGAAATGCTGCAGAATGTGTATGAAATCAAGGTGAACGGACTTGAATACCTTTTTAAGCCACTCAGGAGATAACAAGAGTTCATCCAGCTTTCCGCAAAAGGATTGATTGATCCAGAAATTAAGTCAAAGATTGGTGATTTCATCGAAAAGAGACATTTATTGATTCACCGGTGGTTTACAGAACGGGGGTTGCCTGGTGATGAAGATAAGGCACATATAAAAGAATTGACTCAACTAGCAAACACCGTGGAATTAGAAGCAAATATTATCACCAAAGGTTTAACCGGCTATATGCTAAAAGCTAATGATTCAGAATCCCCCTCAAAACACATAATTGGATTATTTAAAAAACTAAACATTGATGAAATCTAATTGACGTAAAACAAATCATTGCACCCGACTGCGCTGAAAGATACGGGGTTTGACAGGGATTTGCTTCGCAAATTTAATCCCTGTCAAGGAGTATGGTCGCTTGCGGGTGAACTCTGTGTTAAACGAAAGATAAAATAAATCAAAATTGAAAGATATAGTGGAGCAAAATATTCCCGATAATATTTCAAACTATTGGAATAAGCCTATCCTGGACTTTATCAGTGATTCCTCGGCTCATTCCGATGTTGCCGAAGCGCTGTTGCAGGCTGTAAAGCCTCTTGGTGACGCCCAGTATTATTGCCCTGATCTATCCCAATATCGATATGTCGCTGTTTATACAAATAACATCATATTTGGTTTCGCTATCGGAATGAACAATGTAGCATTTCGGCTAAACTCTCCATTTAATCAACGTGCTGTTGCGACTGGCGGCAACCCCATCCCCGAACTAAGTGACGAATGGATCAGTTTCAACCTGTTTAGAGATGACTGGCCGGAAACAGATCTCTTGTTCTGGGCTCGAAAAGCGTATGTGTATGCGAGAGAAACAACAACCGCATAACCAAACGCCCAATCAGACGGAAAGGCGTAAGGCCTGCCGCTTTTTAGCTTATACGATGTGTCAATGAAGGATTATATATATGGCTGCTGGCGGACCAGGTGATCATCCACTTACAGATGTTATTTTCTACAATATTGAAACTTATGGAGTTGAAGCAGACAATCTTCTCAAAAAACTCGACCAACTAATGTCGAGTCATGAAATCCTTGAATGGTGGGAAAAGGAAATCGGTTGGAAATGCCCAACAGAGACAGTATTACTAAAAATTAAGAAACAATATGCAATCGCTAAAGAGAGAGCCAAAAGCAGTGGTTGGGAAATAGAATAATATGCCATCCAAAGAGGAAAAAAGACATAGAACGAAGCTTGTTCATTCATTGCTCATCAGGAAACATCAAAAACCATGGAAAACATAACTGCAACAACATTAAAGCCAATAAAAACAACACTAATCCTGGGCGCTGTTTGGGACTCTATCGGCGGTATTATTTTTTTGGTCATTCATGGCTTTATTCAAAAAGAACTTGTCCCGGACATCTATCCATTTTACTCGATGGTTATCGGCTTGTTCCTTTTCACACTTGCATATATACAAATACTGACAGTGTCGAACATATCGAAATTTCTACAGAATGTCGGAGTTGTCATATTTCTGAGATTGTCGTTTGGATCTTTTCTGGTTTTACATTCTGTAATTTTCGAACCTCTTCCTGCTCAATTTATTGCGATAGCATGTGTTGATGCACTTTTTTCAATATCGCAATTTACAATTATTGGCCGAAGCAAAGATTATAGGATTAAAGATATTTTTCTACCAAGCTGAGGAATTAAAGAAAATATAAGGATAATAAAACGAACGACAGGTAAAAGGTTTGCCATTATGGGCAGAATTGCAACAAAAGTAATGACATTACATTTATCATATGCACTTATGGTAATTGTGGCTCTGGCGCCAACCTGTCTTTATGGAGCCGATAAGGGAGAAGCACTCGTTGAGAAGTACCATATTGCGCACCAGTCAAAAGACGTTGAAGCTCTGAAGGTTCTCGTTTACTGGAAAGGTGGTTCAGAACGTACAAGCGAGATTATTGAGCAAAGGCTTATTCTTCACCTTAATCTCGAAATTGAAAGTATAGAGTTCAGACCTCTCATTGGTGGCGAGGAATTCGATAAACTCGGTTATCGTCCGAACCTCAAACCTGTTGGCTGGCTGGCGATGTTTTTTAAGCCACCTAAAGAAGATTCGCGCTTTTTCGCTAAGTCATTTGTTGTTGGTGAAAAGGACGGGGAATATTTTATCACCATAGCCGAACCGGTAAATTAATGCCTTTTCATGATGCACGGCCTTCTTTGGACATAATCAACAGCATATGAAAAAACTCCTTGTCACCATCCTGTTTTCACTTATCTTTTTCTTCCAATCACTCTATATTATCGGTTTTTCTTTCAAAGAAGGTCCCAGCATTGTTACCCTGATAGCTTTCTGTTTCTTTCTAGTTCCTACAATTGTAATGTGGGTGTTTTTCTACCTGGTAACCAAGGAAAAAATAAAATCCCTGGTACTGCCGATCGCTGGCATTTTGTTGATGATCTGTCTGGAAGTATTGCTGCCGGTTAGCCCCATCAAAACCACCATCATTTCTGCCCGCACACAAAGAGCGATTGACAGAGCAGTTGTTTCTGAGCTTAGTGACGAGCTTTTCTATTCTGCGCTAGGAAATCCCATCGGTATCCGTATCAAATATTCCGTAGAGTTTCAGGACAGCGGTGAGTTTTCTGTGTCTCCCACTCTGTATTCAACTGATTCGCGCTATCACCATTACCAGACTGGCATGAGCCATTTTGCCAATATTGAGATTATACCAGAACCAGAGCGGTCCAAATATGGCGGATACATTTACCGGAAGGACCAACAATATCAGTTTATCGCCGACTTTCTACCGGGTTTTATATTCCTGGCCCGGCGGGACTCAAAGAATCTTAAAAAAAATGAGCTTTGTCTGTATGAAACTGAATCTCAGACCTTGTCAGTGGAGGAGTTTGGAAAACTTGTCAGTGAACCGCTTGGGTCACACTACAATATAGAAGTTGGTATCGGAGGCAACAGCTATTTTGTAAATAAAAGATGGACAATTACAGAAAGAACAACCAGGAGTTACAGTCATAAAACTTTTTATGACAGTGCATTGAAAGAAAATGCTGGGAAATGTAATTTTTGAACTAGTGAAAAATTGAAAACAGTGTGCTGATCATCCAGGCTTGCTACCTGTGAGACCAAGGGGTTCCAGGAGTTCTTTTTCCGCTTCTTCCTGCAGGCTCTCCAGTGGTTCTTTATCTAACCGACCGCTGATGCTCCTGAGCTTCTCAGCACGTAAGAGATTTGCATCCCGGCAGTTAACCATAGCTTGCTCAATAACTCCCCAATCGCCGTTATCTATAAAGACTTTACACGCCTCAACAATTTCCGGGAACAATACTTTACGGAGGCCATCCAGAAAGGCCGTATAAAAGCCAAGAGACGTTTCTTTCCTTTCGGCCAATATGTGTCCAACCATTCCCTTCGGATGAGTATCTGCCAGGACATCCTTTATTGAACGAGTAAGAAATTCCAATGGCGAGTGGGGGAACTGACTTACAATTTTCCTGAGAGTTTCACTATCCAGTGGGTTGTCCTGCATTTCACCTACTTCATGGTAGATGAATGATGTCATTTCCCGGTCGGCTATATTATCGAGATTGGCGACCAACTTTTCCCTGTCTAAGTTGTCACAGTCGTTCAACAATCCATATAGTCGCAGGGCATGACGCAAGGCGGCTTTTCCCGAAGCTCGCATCTCCAGAATCTGGTCCCAGAGATAAAAACGGAACGCCTCTTTCCTGAAATAGATAACCCCATCCTGCAGCATGGCAAAAGGGCTGGCCAGTTCTCGTGCTTTTTCCCTGCCCATAATAATAACCGGACAACCTTCCAACGTTTTCTCTTCAACCTTATCGGCCAGAAAAAAGATGGATTTCATTGACCTGCCATACCCGGCCCCGTACTTCTCGTCCTTGTCGACTAGATATTTGTTAACCTGCTGAAACTCAAACGGATCAATATGTGTACCGTTTACAGGGAGCGGCTGAAACTGTTTGTCATGTATTTCTTTCCAGTATTCTTCCTTTTCGGCAATCCAATCAAGTAGGACGGGAGGATCAGGTTCATCCCAAGGCTCTACATTGTTTTCCCACTTGTATAAGTTCCTGAACTTCAGGAACAGGGTACAAAGTGAATAGATACCATTGTCCTTGGCATCTGAAATATCGCAATTATGCTGAATTGTTTCGTTGAGAGAAAGTTGTGACATCTATCGCGTTCTCATAAAATGAGCCGTGCGTATTCATTATGAAGGACAAAACGAATACGCACGGCGTATAGAGAAAAATTAGTATTGATATTCATCCTGGTATTTGTACCTATTCAGGTAACCGGGGCGGTTAGGAGTATACACTATCACCTCGTTACCAGGTCCACGGGTTATTGTTGTGTAAGTGCGCAGTGAATACCATATCCCTATGCGGGTTCCTTCGGCGTCGTTAACTGAGTACCCATAGTAGCTTCTGCGAAAATTATGAATTTCATCACTTGCATTCAGTTGAATCCACTTGGAAAGCTGGTAATCCGTCAGATCAATGGCATTCCACAACAAACCTTCTTTTAGAGAATAATCTTTGTGAATACCCAGTATCGCTATCGGTTTATCGTGAGGACCACTGTAGTAATAGTTGTAATCCGGCAATACCCTGCTCTTCTTGAAGGCAGTGTTAACTTCCTGGTCTCTGACAAGCTTACCATAATTGCCCGCGCATCCTGCAATTGTTGCTAACATAGAAAAAGTTAAAACAACTGAAACCGTTTTCACCCATTTTATTAATTGTAAATCCATTTTTATTTCACCTTTTGTAAATACTAATTGTTAATTATATCACATGGAAACAGCCAGGCACTCACATTAATGAGCGCATGGCTGTTAGATGTAATTTGTTTAGTACAGCGAGTGATCCTGCCCCTGTAATCCTTCATTTGGATCCCTGCTAGGTGTATACACAAAAACCTCGTTACCAGTTCCTTTTTTGATCGTTGTCCAATCGACCGCTGAATACCAGACGCCTATTTCCCTGCCTTCAGCATCGTAAATAGAATATCCCCTGTATCCGGAGCGGAAATTAGCCATATCACTACTGTTTATTTGTGAAATCCAAGCAGCAAGTTTGCCTTGCGTAAGCTTGACCCGTCTCCACAAAAGGCCTTCACCCAGCCGGTAGTCTTTATGGATGCCCAGGATAGCTCGGGGCTGATATTCTCGCCCACTGAAGTAGTAGTTGTAATCAGGCAGCACCCTCGCTTGCCTAAAGG
Organism: uncultured Desulfobulbaceae bacterium; assembly: GCA_945787325.1. Taxonomy (GTDB): domain Bacteria; phylum Desulfobacterota; class Desulfobulbia; order Desulfobulbales; family BM004; genus CALZHP01. The sequence goes on along the minus strand of CALZHP010000054.1, from coordinate 13,284 downwards.
CATTTGTAACTTCATGGTTAACAGCCAATCTGCCACTATTAGCTGCACAACCTGCTAACAGAGCAAAGGTCAATAACATAAGGATGCCTGACACCCATCCTCTCAACACTGTTTTTCTATTCTTCATTAAAGTTTTCATCATTTCCCCCCATCGTATAATTTTTTCTAATTTTCTTGAGTCCCCGCCCAATAGTTAACAGATCGTTTTACTGAGCAATCGTAGCTAAAAATACCCTGATATATTTTATGCTATTACATGCTCATATATTAAAAAATAACCATTCTTTTACGGGTGTCCACATCTTTTCAAGATGTGAAATTATAAACCAACAAGAGCTAAGAAAGCAGCTTACGAGATCTGTTTATTTTGCTGTAGTCGATTGTAATGTATAAACTTTTTTCAGGTGACGCGGAAAAATGCTTGTGCTATGTTCTCATAGTATCTGACAATAACTCTGCTCTATCGAAAATATTTACCCAACAGGCCTGCTGTTGATTTTTTCAGCGTTAAAAATCATTTTTTCTTTCCTCATTCCAAGCGGGCTCATATTCTTTGCTGTCCTGACAGCTGAAAAATACGATTTTTTCTCCGATTGGTTGCCCTTGGTCGCTGTGATTTTTCCCGCGGCAGTTCTCATTATTTCCATTCTTCTTGGGTGGCGTTTCAACCGCAGCAGACTTGTCTTTGCAGTTCTTGTACTGGCTATTGCCGACAGGGCCCTCACCCATTTTGCCGGTGACATCGACTACGGTCCAATTGTTTACAATATAGTCTCGACACTACTACCGCTGAATCTTCTTTTTTTCTGTTTTATTCGCGAAAGGGGTCTGTTCACCCTGTCGGGCACATGGCGCCTGGTTATCATCCTTTTTCAGCCCATTACTGCATATTTACTCTACAAGCATTCACCGCTTGTCTTCGATTTCCTGGAATACTCAAACCCGTTCATAAAAATCACCGATCTGTCTCTGCCGCAACCTGCCCTGATGCTCTACTTTTTATCAGCAATTATTTTCCTCTATGCGTCATTCAAAAAAAAGGCACCGGTAGAAACCGGTTTTTTCTGGGTGCTGTTATTGTCTTTTATAGCTCTGCAAGAAGACAAATCTGAGAATCTGTCGACAGTTTATTTTGCGACAGCCGGTCTTATTCTCATTATTGCCGTCCTTGAAACTGCATATGGTATGGCATATAAAGACGAATTAACTAAAATTCCTTCCAGACGTGCCTTAAACGAACATCTTCTCCGTCTTGGAAAAAGCTATTCGATCGCGATGCTAGATATAGATTTCTTTAAAAAATTCAACGATACATATGGTCACGATGTTGGAGATCAGGTCTTGTGCATGGTGGCCTCAAAAATTGCCAGGGTTGGTGGAGGAGGAAAGTCTTTCCGATATGGCGGTGAAGAGTTTACTATTGTATTTCCCGGCAGAGAACCTGAGGAAGTTCTGCCACACCTTGAACGACTAAGAAAAATTATTGAAAAAGCTGGATTCAGACTTCGCGGCAGCAACCGGCCAGCAAAAAAACCAAAGGATGGGCAAAAAAGCAGAACCAAAAAGAGAAAGGTGTCGGTTACTATCAGTATCGGTGTAGCACATAGAGACAAAAAACACACTAAACCACATACTGTCATCAAGGCAGCGGATAAAGCTTTGTATCGTGCAAAAAAAGGCGGGCGTAATCGGATATCTCAATAAGTTTCCCGTAGCATGTTATTCATAAACAAACTCAAAAAAAGGTGAGAACAATGCATAAGGTTAAACTATTAATTTTTGTGTTTCTGGTCCTCATTGGAATGACTCTCGTATTACAAAACACGGAAACAGTAGAAACCAGATTGCTCTTCTATACTTTGAAGATGCCTCGCGCCGTATTACTTTTCGGGACCACATGTCTGGGTTTCACTATGGGAGTTCTTGTCAGTTTGCTAATGGGTCGAAAGAAATCAGTTAGTAAAACCGGCGACATTACATATTAAACTGACCCAAACTCTCTTGGATAAATACACATACTTCGACCCTCAAGGCATGTGCTCACTTTTCACATTCAGCTCCAATCGGGCGTTATCCGACCCTTTGCATCTCTGCGGTATGGCAGCCAGACCAGTCCAAATACCTCCAGAGCTAGATTCGTACTTTTGGGGTAAATGTCCATTTCTTCAAGCGTAATTGAACTTGGGTCCATTGTTATTTCTATTTTATCGATATCATCCTGAAGCTTTTCTTCTAGCTCCTGCATTTGAATCTGTACTGACTCCGCCCTTTCCTTTGCGCGTTCCACATCCATTTTTTCCTTTCGCATGCGACCTGCTGACTTCATTGCAGTTCCCATCCTGGATGCAGAAGTTGAGCTGACTGCCTTGCGGCCCATGAAAGCTCCAAGCAGGGCCGTGCCAAAAGAAATAACCGTATCCATTTTTTTAGATTTCGCCTGTTCCTGCTCCCTGGAAATAGCATGCTCTGCTCTTGCTAAACGATCCTTCAAAGTTGTGAATTTTGAACTGTACTTTCGACGCAGCTTTTCTACTGCAAGATCGCGTTTTTCTCTGGCTTGCACTGACAAGCGTGCACGGAAATCACTTTCCGTTTCACCAGGGAGGCTGGCCATTTTAAAATCTTTCGCCATGAAAAGTTTTAACGACCGATTCTGGCGAACCCATCGCATCAGGTTTTTGCTCCATTTATCGTATGATTTAGTTTTTTTTGCATCTGCCGGAAGCTCAGCAAATTCCGAACCAGGCAAAGGTTTTTCCTCAATATTTCCTGTAGAAAAATCGAGCTCAATGGCGTTATCCCAATCTACTGTCATGGGTCCGTCTTCCAGTTCGGCAGCCAGGGAAACCGTTTCATCTGAAATCACTTTATGTTTTTTACTGGAGTAATGAACATCAAGCCTACCGACAATTGCCGGGTAATAGACCAATCCCTGTCCAGCTCCGGACGCCTCCATATAAAAAACCTGCACACCAGCAGGAGTCAGTGGTGGAACTGTTTCACCCTGTTCCGTTTTTTCAAGGGGGGCAGAAACGCGGGTTTGTTCCGATGCAGTAGAAATTTGTTCGACAGTCTTTTTCTGGTCGGCAACTAATATTTTAATCTGGTCTCTGGTCATGGGGCCCCGCAAGTAGGAGAGAACCCAACGGGTCTGAAAAATAACCGGTTCACTTTCATGAACATTGTGCAGGAGAAACACTCTCTTGCCAAGACCCGAGAGAATTTCCTCCAGCTTCTTCCGATTAAATTCAAGACCGGATGAAGCTCCCTGAAGACCTTCCATAACACGACTCTTGTCTCTTTCTGTCTGCAGGCGCCCGATAAACCATGTACCAGTGTTGGCAAGGCCCTTATAATCTAGGTCAACAGGGTTCTGGGTTGAAAGCACAACTCCAAGACCATATGCCCTGGCCTGTTTAAGGAGGGTCAACAGCGGCCCTTTGGATGGAGGATTGCTGACCGGCGGAAAATATCCGAATATTTCATCCATGTACAGAATAGCCCTGAGACTTGTCGTGCCGGACTGAGTCCTCACCCAGCCAAGGATCTCATTGAGCAAAGTCGAGACAAAAAACATTCTCTCTGCATCAGAGAGGTGGCTTATTGTAAAAATCGAGGCCCGCGGCTTGCCGGTATCGGTATACAGCATTTTTCCTATATCAAGAGGATCACCTTGCATCCATGTTTCGAAACCCGGAGCTGCCAACAGATTGTTGAGCCGCATGGCAAGAGTGGCACGATCTTTTGCGGGATAAAAGAAATCCAGCTCCATTACTCCTATCCTTTCAAATGGTGGAGTCTGTATAGCACGTATCAAGCCACCCAGATCGAGACCTTTTCCGTTTGTCCAGTAATTTTCAAAAATATTTGAAACGAGAATGTGCTCCCGACTTGTAAGAGGGTCCGCCTCAACACCCAGTAGAGATAGAAGCCCGGTTACTGTTGTCTGGATACGTTCCCGCAGCAGGTCTGTGTCCTCAACGATTGCTGATGGCGGCGGAGAAAAGCTGCGCAACACATTGACTGGCGTACCAGCTACACTCCCTGGAGTGTAAACAGTAAAATCAGCACTCTCTTTAAAACGCGCAATACGCTCCGGCTCCTGCCCCCAGGACCCCAAACCTTTCCTCCATAAATCAGCCTGTTTTTTGGCATACTGTCGGTTCGTGTATCCTTTGTTCAGGGCATCTTGTTCATTAATCCAGGGAAGAAAATCATCGGTTTGTAGTTCTGGGAAGCTGAGAAGCAGGTTGGGAAGGTCCCCTTTTGGGTCAATTGCTATTATCGGGATATTGTCAATCAAGGCTTCTTCAAGGAGACCAATCCCAAGGCCTGTTTTACCGCTCCCGGTCATACCTATTATAACAGCATGGGTATTCAGGTCTTTCGAATCGTATAAAACGACATCATCTTTAAGTTTTCCGGCTGACTGATCAAATTCTTTGCCAAGATAAAAGGCGCCCAGTTTTTCGTATTCCTGCATTTGAAGCCCTCCTTTTCATCAATTAATAATAAAATAACAAATGCTTAAAATGTCGTTTTTTTCAACTTCATACTTATATTAAGAGACTAGGACAGAATTATTTAAAACGCAAAATGTTTGTTATAACAACTTGAGAAAGTTTTATTATTTCTGTTGTACCTGTTGCAACTTGCATTTTCTTCTTTATTTCAGGAGGTAACTTACGTGGACCTCAAACAGATTAAGATATCCGGCCACCGACAACTTGTAAATACCGATTGGGTTCTTGTTCGCGGCAGAGAAAATATTATTGCTGGACATCCCGATTCCGGGGGAGAAGCTTTCCTCAAATGCCTGCAGGCAATTAACCCACCAGCTATACACTCCCCTCCACCATTTGATGACTTCCTTACATACCGGGAGGTTAACGGAGTAAAAAAGAAAGTTTTACCCCACAAAAAAACAGCTGTATTCACAGTATTTATCTGCGACGAAGAGTTACGTAAAAAACTTGTAGAGATCGATCAAATTTTCTACGAAACTGATCGCATTGAGGTGGGAAGAAGGCTCGACGGCAGCCGCTGGATAACTTTTGTAGAAATCTCCGACTATTCTAGATGGAGTGAAATTGAACAGAGCATGAATAAACTCCGACGAACCGCGGACAATGAGGGGTTAACTGATATTAGCGAAGATTTTGACAAAATCACTCATGGAGTACTTCCGACTACCCGTATCAAGGGAGAAATTACCCGCACCCTGGAAAATTGGTTACTTGACCTGGAAATGCATTTGGGAAGCAAAACTCTGGGAACATGGAAAGATACCATCTACAAAGTGCGGCGGTCCAAACGTTTTGATAAAGCACGAAAGGTGGTCAGCAAGCACTTGCCTGTTTTCATATATTTCTCCGATGACTTCCTGTTTCCTTCAAAACTTGAGCTCATTCCCCAAGACTTTTCTGCTACCCAAGAACAAATTGTTTCACCTGAAAAACTCCCTGAGAAATACATTTCACTATTATTAAAGGACCAAAAAGCCGAAAATGTTGCTATTCAATTCCAAAATTTCCTGGAAAAACTTGATATTAAAAGTATCCCGGAAATCAAACTATCACTGGATGAAGAAAGCTTAGAGTTATTTTCGATTGATAAAGCTGGAATTGAAACCTCATTCGATAATTGTCAATATGAATTAAGATGGCTGTTCAGCCTTTTTGTCGTCCTTGCTGTCCAGATCCTCCCCAGTGGCAAAAAGGCCATATTACTATTGGAAAATCCTGCTGAAAATGAACCACCTGTAAAACAGAAACAATTCAGAAGTATACTTCAAAAACTTAGTATCAAATATAAGTTGATTTTAACAACCAGTTCAATCCATATTTTAGATAAGGATAGACTGAAAAATGTAAAACTGATAACACCACCAGATCCTGAGCGAGGGAGTGTAATTAAAGAAGAAGTAGATATCGATGATTTAGAATCAACTCTTAAATGAGAAAATAAAGAAAGATAATGGCCAGTTTAGAAAGACGTGAAAATCACTAGCCAGGCCAGATAAAGGAATACAGATCCGTTCAGAATCATTCCAATCCAAGGAAAAATACGACTTGTTTGTGCCTCCTTGAATAATGCATTATAACCTGAAAAAATTCCGCATAGGGCGATAAACGACCCAATAAAAAAATTAAGCATCATAAAAACAGCCCAAGCAATAAAGCCAAGAGCAATAGATAGTATCGATAATTTCCGCATGACGCCCCCCTGTATATATTAGATAGAGGCAACTTTCATCACAAGATATCGACTAAAATTCTTTTGTAATCTATTTCATTTCGGGTCTTAGCGGTAATCCTGCTTTGATTTTTGCCTTAATTTCCCTTGCCCCTTCCTCTATTGCTAAAAACCTTTCCGGGGTGGATGGATGAGATGACATGACACTCTTTTTTATTCCCCCAGGGCTTGTGGCAGCAAGCCTTCTCCAGAAGTTCGCAGCCCCTTCTACTTCCAGGCCGGCATTTGCCATAATGTATAGACCGACGTAATCTGCTTCAGCTTCAAACTCCTGTGAATATACCTGGTTGGCAACCTGGCTAAATATCCCCTGTGTACTTATACCTGTTACGGTACCTATAGCGATATCCAGAATAGTACCCAGCAGGGTGTTTCCTCTCTGGGATCGGACATGGCCCATTGCATTATGGGCTATTTCGTGTGCTATAACCAGACTCAGCTCCTGTTCCTCATCCACAAATCTCATCATACCTTGTGTTATGCCGACACGCTGCCCATCCGCAAAAGCATTAACATCATCACTGTTTACAAGTATAACGGGGTAATTGCAGGCCTTTTCCGGAATCACGACTATAACTGATATAATGCCATTTCTGACGACCTTTATTTGAACTGGTTTACTTGCAATTAATAGTTTTTCAAGTTGAACAGCAAGTTTTATTGAGGCATCTTCACCGGTTGCGACGGGCTGGTTATTAATCTCTTTGACAATATCTCCGAGCTTCAGTCCCGCTTCTTCAGCCGGAGAAGTAGGATAGATATCTATAATTTTGAGATTTTCATCCATCCCATAATCCCGGGCAGCAATTTCCCGGTACTCTTTCTTGAAGTTGAAAATATTGACAAACAACACTCCTAGAACAGGTTTTGCGTTCTCCCCACAATACGGCACAGAACTTACCAAGAGAGGGTAAGCAATGTCCTGCAGTTCTAAATTTTTCTTCTGGGAAGATTTAAAGGCTATCTCGCGCTGGATTTTTGCCTCGGCTTCAACCCGCGCATCATCTATTTTGACTGTTCGTGTTTTGGGGGCACAGGCAAATAAAAATAAGACAAGGAATAGTGTAAGAACTATAAAAATATATTTTTTCAATTAGTCCACCTCTCCATCCATTTATTTTATGTCTAAGTCAAAGCCGTCCAGGAAAATCATTATTTAGCTTTATGATGACGAACAATGTTCTTTTATGCTATGTTGTCATGTTATCGTACGCTACGAAAAAGGACAATCCTTTCACAATACTATTTGCATTTATTTGAGGAGCAGCAAGGTCATGAGTGACGAACCGAATAAAATCATCTATTCGATGATAAAGGTATGCAAGTTTTACGACAAAAAACCGGTTTTAAAGGATATAAGTCTGTCTTATTTTTATGGCGCGAAAATCGGTGTTCTGGGCCTTAACGGCTCGGGCAAGAGTTCCCTTTTGCGAATTCTGGCAGGCGTGGACAAGGAGTTTAATGGCAAAACAAGTATTTCACCTGGTCTTACTGTGGGTCTGTTGGAACAGGAACCTGAACTTGAAAACGGCAAGACGGTGAAAGACATTGTTGAACAGGGCGTTCAGGAAGTCGTCGACTTGTTGGCAGAATTCAATTCCATAAATGAAAAATTTTCCGAACCGATGTCCGACGATGAGATGAATGATCTCATTGAGCGACAGAGCAAGGTACAGGACAAACTGGATCACCTGGACGCATGGGATCTTGAAAGTAAGCTTGACATGGCAATGGACGCCCTGCGCTGCCCTCCGGGCGATACTGTTGTTGATGTACTGTCCGGCGGCGAAAAAAGGCGTGTGGCATTGTGCAGGCTGTTGTTGCAAAAGCCTGATATATTGCTGCTGGACGAACCCACCAACCATCTGGATGCAGAAACTGTAGCCTGGCTCGAGCAGCATCTACAGCGTTACGAAGGCACAGTAATTGCTGTAACCCATGATCGTTACTTTCTCGATAATGTGGCAGGATGGATACTTGAGCTGGACCGCGGCCGAGGCATCCCCTGGAAAGGCAATTATTCCTCCTGGCTGGAACAGAAAGAGAAACGGCTCTCGGTTGAAGAAAAGCAAGAATCAGACCGACGCAAAACACTACAGCGCGAATTGGAATGGATCAGGATGTCACCCAAGGGGCGGCACGCAAAGTCCAAATCCAGGATTACTGCTTATGAAGACCTTCTTGGACAGGAAGGAGAAAAGAGAACAAAGGACCTGGAGATTTACATACCACCCGGGCCCCGCCTTGGAAAGGTTGTTATTGAAGCCGACCATGTCAAAAAGGCTTTTGGTGAAAAACTGCTTGTTGAGGACATGAACTTTAAATTACCGCCGGGTGGCATAGTTGGCGTAATTGGGCCTAACGGTGCGGGCAAGACTACGTTGTTCAGAATGATCACCGGACAGGACAAGCCGGATTCAGGAACTTTCAAATTGGGGGACACCATAAAACTTACCTATGTTGACCAGAGCCGGGATGCGCTTGACCCTGACAAAAGCATATGGCAGGCAATATCAGACGACCAGGACGTTATTCAGCTTGGTACACGCGAAATGAATTCGCGGGCTTATGTAGCACGCTTTAACTTCTCAGGTAGCGAGCAGCAGAAAAAAGTTGGGCAGATTTCAGGTGGCCAACGGAACAGGGTACACCTGGCCCGTATGCTCAAAGAAGGGGCCAATGTAATTCTGTTGGACGAACCGACCAACGACCTCGATGTCAATACCCTGCGAGCATTGGAAGAGGCCTTGGAAAATTTCGGTGGATGTGCGGTGGTCATCAGCCATGACCGCTGGTTTTTAGACCGTATAGCTACTCACATTTTAGCATTTGAAGGAGACTCTCAGGTTGTTTGGTTCGATGGAAACTATTCTGAATACGAAGAAGATCGCAAAAAACGACTTGGTGCCGAGGCCGATCAGCCGCATCGCATCAAATACAGACAATTGACACGTTAATTCAACAAAAAAAACACATTATCAATAATTTTATGGGAAGGGTACTGGTTAACATACCACCCAATCAAGTATTGATACTTTACCCAAACAAACAAAAGATATTGTTTCTAACTACTAACATTGTATAGAAGCAAATCGGTAAAACTTAGTATAGAGGTTTAATACATGAAAAAAAGAGTTCTAATTTCTACCATACTCCTGTTAATAGGAGTAATTCACTCCGGTATTGTTCTTGCCAACAAGAATACTTCATCTGAACCGCAGATGCAGACATCTCACAGATCAACAGCACAACTAACTCAGGAAAAAACATTTACAACACTCCCACCCTCTAAGGCAATGAGACTCATCGCTGCCAAGAGTGACTTGCTGCTGGTTGATGTGCGTAGTCCAAGTGAGCTTAAAAATGGCTCCATTGCAGGATCAACCCTGATTCCGCTTTGGGATATTGTAAAAGGAAGGAAAACCATTCCGAAAGGAAAACCGGTTCTTCTTATCTGCGCTGTTGGCGGCAGAAGCCTTGCCCTTGGGGAAGCCATGTACAGATATGGCTATAAAGAGGTTTATAACTTGAAGGGTGGAATATCTGCATGGAAAAGCGCCGGCTTACCTGTTGTTTATTAGGCCTATAATATTGCCTCATAAAGATAGAGTATTTTGCCTAATCTGAAGAATTATTTTTTTTTCTAATACCCTTGATCTTGTGCCATTTTCAGGTATTATGCTTGCGAATGTTAGCAGAAAAATGGCGAATTTAACTGTTAAATTGGGCAGTTATGTTATCGCAAAAAATTTTTGAATTTATTTAAATATCTATAAATGTTTTATTTTACTATATATTTTTGTTATTGATGACAAATAACGGGAGCGGGTGACAATTTTTGTCAGTGATTTTGATGAATTAAATAAAGCATGTTCCGGGGGAATTTTTTTTATTATTAATTTCAACCATTTATGTGAACACAAAGCAAACTGATTGTGTGGCACGGAAAATGCTAAATATGATAAATGTCGTATAATTAATAAGTTGGCACAACTGACAACCCGGAAATAGTGAAATTTCGATATGCATTTGTCCGCCTCAAAACGAAGTAACATTGCATTATCTTTTACACACCTCCTGTTTTTCCTGTTTTTTTCATTAGTTGCAGGTAACTCAAACGCAGCTCTTCTCGACTGGGATGTCGAAACGTGGGTACCGGCAGGAAGATCTAACCTGAGTGAATCATTCACGGTTAATGGCACCCCGACAGGAGGTCCCCGTGATGTTGTCGTAACCTGGACCGGCAACACGGCATGGCTTGGCAATGGCGGCGCAATAGATGACTGTCCAAGTATCAATCAGCAGAATACCGGGGGGCTTAGCCCTGTACAAAATGGCCTTTTCCTGAGGTCGACCTTCCCTGACGCTTCAAATCCCGAGTATACTATTACCCTGGATTTTTCGAACTATCCGGTCGGAGCTTCCGGTATCTCCTTTACATTTTTTGATGTTGATAGTGACGGTTCTCAATACGTAGACCAACTTACCGTGACTGCTTTTAACGGAAGCACTATAAACCCGACCACCATCACCACAGGAAGTGCGAATACCCAGTTAACTGCTAATACAGTTCGAGGAACGAACACTTCAAATTCCACATCAGCCAACGGGAACTGTGCTTTTACATTTAGCCAGTCAGACATAACCCAGGTCACCATCCTATATAGAAATAATGCCCCAAATGCCACAATTGGTAATCAATGGATCAATCTACATGATTTCAGTTATACTCCAGTCCCGGCGGTGGAATTTGACACAGCAACCAATGCAGATCTTGAAGCGAGCGGTGGCAACATACCACAGTTATTAGTTTATGGAGTGCTGGCAACTGATCAAACTGTTGATGTCACAGTGTCGGGGGGCACTGCCACTGGTGGCGGCACAGACTATACTTACCCGGCAACTGAGACAATCACTATTCCAGCAGGCACTTACAACGGAACAGCAGCTGACACCTTCCCGATAAGCTTAAATATAATAGATGAATTAATTGTAGAGCCCAACGAAACCATACAGTTTACTTTATCCAACCCTTCCAGTGGAATAAAAATTGGCGACGTTGACAACGACTCAACAATAGACAATACAAATTCCTATACCATCAACAATGATGACTCCGCTGAAGTAAGCATTGCAGCCACAACAGACGGTGCTGAACCTGCGACAAATGGTCGCTTTACGGTTACTCTCTCCCAGCTCAGTTCAACGGCAACGGATGTGAGTTACAATGTTGCCGGAACTGCTACACCTGGGGCTGGTAATGATTACAGCACACTTTCCGGAACGGTGACAATCCCCGCCAACACTCTGAGTGCAACTATCGATGTCCCTGTTTTGGATGACGCGATTCTTGAGGTAACCGAGACAGTCATCGTAACCCTCACCGGAACAGACAATGTCTCGATCACCGTGGCTGCCGGTCCCAATGATACAGCAACGGTAAACATCACCGATAACGATACTGCCGCGGTCACTGTGGATAACGTTACCGAGATCGAAGGCACCGGCTTACTTTTTACTGTAACTCTGGATAACGAAGTGGCGGCAGGCGCCTTTACGGTAAACGTTGGCTTTGCCGATGTCACGGCCACCGGTGGTAACGTACCACTGGCGGCCCCCGAAGATTACGGTAACGATGCCGTCGTCCTCAACTTTGCCGGGAATGCCGGAGAGACGCAGCAGTTTACCGTACCGTCCCTGGATGATGCTATCCTAGAAGCAGCCAGTGAGACTTTTACAGTAAACCTCACTTCTTCCAACGCTGCCATCGACGATTCCGATACCGGTACCGGAACCATTACCGATAACGATACCGCTGCGGTCACTGTGGATAACGTTACCGAGATTGAAGGCACGGGCTTACTTTTTACCGTAACTTTGGATAACGAAGTGGCGGCAGGCGCCTTTACAGTAAACGTTGGCTTTGCCGATGTCACGGCCACCGGCGGCTTGGTACCACTGGCGGCCCCCGAAGATTATGGAAACGACGCTGTGGTCCTCAACTTTGCCGGGAATGCCGGTGAGACGCAGCAATTTACCGTACCGTCCCTGGACGATGCTATCCTGGAAGCAGCCAATGAAACGTTTACAGTAAACCTCACTTCTTCCAACGCTGCTGTTGACGATTCCGATACCGGCACCGGTACCATCACCGATAACGATACTGCCGCGGTTACTGTGGACGATATTACCGAGATTGAGGGTACCGGCCTGCTTTTTACCGTAACTCTTGATAACGAAGTGGCAGCTGGCGCCTTTACTGTTAATGTTGGCTTTGCCGATGTCACGGCCACCGGCGGCTTGTTACCACTGGCGGCCCCCGAAGATTATGGAAACGACGCCGTCGTCTTAAACTTTGCCGGAAACGCCGGTGAGACGCAGCAATTTACTGTACCTACACTCGATGACGCTATCCTGGAAGCAGCCAGTGAAACTTTTACAGTAAACCTCACTTCTTCCAACGCTGCTGTTGACGATTCCGATACCGGCACCGGTACCATCACCGATAACGATACCGCTGCGGTCACCGTGGATAACGTTACCGAGATTGAAGGCACGGGCTTACTCTTTACTGTAACTCTGGATAACGCAGTGGCGGCAGGCGCCTTTACAGTAAACGTTGGCTTTGCCGATGTCACTGCTACCGGTGGCCTGGTACCTCTGGCGGTGCCGGAAGATTACGGCAATGACGCCGTCGTTCTTAACTTTGCCGGGAATGCCGGTGAGACACAGCAGTTTACCGTACCGTCCCTGGACGACGCTATCCTGGAAGCAGCCAATGAAACGTTTACAGTAAACTTGACCTCGTCCAATGCCGCCATCGACGATTCCGATACCGGCACGGGCACGATCACCGATAACGATACCGCCGCGGTTACCGTGGATAACGTTACGGAAACCGAAGGCACCGGCTTACTCTTTACTGTAACTCTGGATAACGCAGTGGCGGCAGGCGCCTTTACAGTAAACGTTGGCTTTGCTGATGTCACGGCAACTGGTGGCTTGGTACCACTGGCCAGCCCGGAGGAT
>CALZHP010000053.1 GCA_945787325.1 uncultured Desulfobulbaceae bacterium | reverse complement strand
GCCGCAAAAAAACCATCCAGGCCATAACGATTAGGAAAAGTTCTAAATAAACCTTCTTTATCAACAAGAACTGAGGCAGGGGAGGGCATATAACTTCTACAGTCCTCCATCTTAAAATCGCTGTGTTCAGCCAGAAAGTTCTCAACTACATCATCGTTTTCTTCTGGCTCGGTACTGCAGGTCGCATATACAAGCACTCCATCCGTTTCCAATAGCTTTGCCGCAGACTGGAGAATGGAAAGCTGATTTTTTTGGTTGCGCACTAGATCAATTTCCGTCCGATTCCAACGAATGTCAGGGTGCCGCCTGATAACACCAAGCCCTGAACAGGGTGCATCTATGAGAATACCTGCATACTTATTATCTTCTGGGTCCAGTTTGTCCAGAGTACTTTCGATAATGTTAATACTGTCTTCAATTTTAAGACGGGCCATGTTCTCTTTGAGAAGCCGTACCCGGTAAACGCTTGGCTCAACAGCATGTATCGTTCTTTTATGACTCTGGGGATGAAGCATTTGTGCTAGTTGACTTGTTTTACCACCTAAACCGGCACAACCGTCAAGATATAGACGACCTGGTTGAAGAGGGCCAAGTAGATAAGATACAAGCTGGGCCGCCTCGTCCTGTATCTGAAACGATCCCTCTTTGTATCCCGGCAGATCAGCAACGAGACCATTATAATCCTCCATGATTAACGCATCGGGGGCGAAAACTCCACGTTTGCTTTCTATCCTATCTTTGGAGATTAACCCCGCAAATTCATTAACAGAAATGTAATTGGTGTTGATCCTCAACACCAACGGGGGCGGGTTATTATTCACCTTGCAGATTTCCCGAGCCTGGTCTTGCCCATATCGATCATGCCATCTATCATAAAGCCATGAAGGATGGTTAGTCAGGGCATCTTCAGGAGTATCAGATAATTCCTGTTCCGGACCAGGAATCTCATCCCTTTTGCGAACTAAATTGCGCAACAACCCATTTACAAACCCTGTAGCCCACTTCGGCTGCCGCAATATATTAAGTGCTTGTACTGTTTCGTTAATCGCTGCTGCATGAGGTATGCGGTCCATGAAAAGAATTTGAAAGGTCCCAATCCGAAGGGCCTGCAGAATATGTGGTTTCATTTTGGAAAGTGGATGACTGGAATATCCAGCCAACACCCAGTCAATATACCCGCGCCAACGCAAAACACCGTAAACCATTGCCATAACCAGGTTGCGGTCTCGCTGGTCATTGACATCAAACTTCTGCAGTTGATTGTCCAGAAGACCTTCAACCGGTTTAGCAGTATTTTCAGCTTGGTTCAGTACTTCCAACGCTATATATCTGGAGTTGTATTTCATTAATTCGGCAGGAAATTATAATGAATTAATTTTTAAAAACTCGAGGAATTCGCAATCCAATCACTGAAGCACTCCGTCCCGTGATTTTCTCACGACGATATGAAAAATACTCGCCACTGCAAGCTGTACATATGCATGCAATAGCAATACGGCTTTCCATTAAGCCCGATTCGCACAGCTGATCCCTGCTGATTGACCAGAAATCAAAGTATTCAGGGCGAACCTGGTATGAATAAAACTGTGGTGGTAACTCCTCTAAATAATTTTTAAACTCCGCACAACAAGGGCCAAGGGAGGGGCTGATTGCGGCTTGCATTTCCGCAGGCCTTGAGCCATAGACGTCGACCATAGCCCTGATCGTTTTTTGAAGAATATTTACAACGCTTCCCCTCCAACCTACGTGAGCGATTCCCACAGCTTCTCGAACCGGATCATACAACATCACCGCTTGGCAATCAGCCTGTTGAATCATAAGGCCAACACCGGGAATATCGGTAATCAATGCGTCATATCCCTCCAGAATTTCAAAATCTGCAGGGTTTGTTTTATCGACTATGAATACCTCTTTCCCATGTACCTGGTTCACCGAGACAAGAATTTTTATTGGCAACAATTCTTTCAGTTTTTTTCTGTTATATTGAACTTTTAGCTTGTCATCTCCACAATTATAACCAACGTTTAATGAATCCCATGGTGGCGAACTGGCTCCTCCTTGCCTTGAAAATGAGCCATGAAATATCTTCGTCCTGGAAAAATGGTCAAAAAGAACCACACCCTTTTCTGTTTTGGTGTAAAATGACTTCATTTTAATTATTTTGATCCCAGAAGCTGGCTTTTCACTTTAAGTGTTTCTCTGGTTAATATAGTATCTTTCAACCAATTCGTATCATCTTTCTCTGGGTAGTCGATCATATAGTGTAGCCCTCTTGATTCTTTACGTAAGAGTGCGCTTTGCACAATCAAATCGGCTACCAATGCCAAATTGCGCAGCTCCACTAAATCGGGGGTCAGGAGATAATCACGGTAATGCTGTGTCACTTCTTTCAAAATGGGCGCTAGCCGTTTCTGAACAAGCTGCAGTCGCTTCTCAGAGCGAACTATACCTACATAGTTCCACATAAGGCGACGGATTTGGTCCCAGTTGTGAGAAATCAACACACATTCAGTCATTTTTCTGGCCGCACCCGGCTGCCACTCAGGGACAGAAGGATTTTTTTCCAGCTTGAGTTTATCCCAGTCCGACTGGCATTGCAGGAAGGCCTGATGCGCAAAAACGACGGCTTCCAGCAAAGAATTGCTTGCCAACCTGTT
The DNA here is from genome assembly GCA_945787325.1 of uncultured Desulfobulbaceae bacterium. GTDB lineage: Bacteria > Desulfobacterota > Desulfobulbia > Desulfobulbales > BM004 > CALZHP01. The sequence continues at coordinate 16,820 of CALZHP010000053.1, read as the reverse complement.
TCCTCCGTGCAGGCCTGTATTTGCTGTTTCCCCCAAGGCATAAAGATTTTCCAATGAAGTCCTGCCCATCCTGTCTGTAACCACTCCGCCGCACATGTAATGGGCTGCAGGTACAACTGGTATAGGTTCCTTTGTCATGTCAATTCCATAAGAAAAACAGGTTCGGTAAATATTGGGGAATCTTTTTTTTATGAATTCCGGCTCCTTATGCGAAATATCAAGGTACACACAGTCATCCCCGCTGGCCTTCATTTCCGAGTCAATTGCCCTGGCTACCATATCTCTGGTAGCCAGATCGCCACGGCTGTCATATTTTTCCATAAACGGCTTACCATGCTCGTCAATCAGCCTGGCCCCTTCTCCACGCACCGCTTCGGATATTAGAAAATTCTTAGCTTTCGGATGATATAGACATGTAGGATGAAATTGTACAAATTCAAGATTTGCCACTTTAGCACCGGCTCTGAAAGCCATGGAAATGCCGTCTCCTGTAGCTATGTCCGGATTCGTCGTATAGAGATAAACCTTTCCAGCCCCACCTGAACAAAGCACTGTTACTTTTGATCTCCAGGCCGCAACAGAACCGTCCTCGCGGTCCAGTACATATGCACCCAAGCACCTGTCCGCAAAAGGTTTATTTACATTGCCTACACCTACTCTGGAACTGATAAGCAGATCTATGGCAAGGTGGTTTTCAAGCAGAGTTATTGCGGGGTTATTAGAAGCTGCTTCCAACAAAACATTTTCTATTTCACTGCCAGTAAGATCAAGTGCGTGCGCAATTCGACGTGCTGAATGCCCACCTTCCTTTCCCAAGTCAAGGGTTCCAGAGTTTCTTTCGTCCATTTTAAACTGAACACCTGTCTCCAAGAGCTCGTGAATACGTGCCGGCCCATTTTCAACTACCATACGAACAATATCCTCTTTACAGAGCCCTGCTCCTGAACGCAGTGTATCTTTTATATGCAGTTCAAATGAGTCTTCTTCAGAAAGAACAGCGGCTATCCCTCCCTGCGCAAGGTTTGTGGCAGTATCGACCTTAGCCTTTTTAGTAACAATTGTAACTCTTCCAAGCTGAGATGCTTTTAACGCAAAGGAAAGACCTGATATTCCACTACCGATAACTAGAAAGTCTGTGTTTTTTGACATAATGATTTTCTCAATTTTTTTTGTCGGTTAGTCAATATCTAATACACACCTAATATATTTGAACATAAACAGTAGTATTAATTAATATAATATAATTTTAGCTCTTCTCAACTACCGTAAATAAATATATCGAAAAACAAGCAGAAAAGCGCCAAAGATGCAGTTATGTACTTGATATATTTATGTTTAATTTGAATGTTTCACGTGAAACACTTTGCAGCATCGACGAAAACAAAAAATACACAAAGAACATTTGATTGTTGCTTTTTTAATAGAACATTATTAGGACAGTCGGTGAGAGATTTTTCGGTTATAGATTTCCTATTATAACATTGAGGGGCTTTTCATGGACAAAAGAAAAAAGGGGAAAATTGTCGCGCTTGCCAACCAGAAAGGTGGCGTAGGGAAGACAACAAGTGCAATTAACATTGGCGCCTCGGTTGCCAAGCTAGGAAAGAGTGTTCTTGTGATTGACTCTGATCCCCAGGGAAACACCTCCAGTGGGCTTGGTTTTCCTTCGAGAAAAATTAACGGGCACCTTTATAATTGTTACACAGGCGAAACTGGTGTTTCTGATGTGATAAGGTCGGTTGAGGGTATAAAAAAACTTGATGTCTTGCCAACGCACATGGACCTCATTGGTGTCGAGGTTGAATTGGTTTCCGCAGATAAAAGAGAAGGGGTTCTTTCCAATCTCTTGTCGCCAATTAAGAATGAATACGATTATATATTTATTGACTGCCCACCTTCCCTGGGCCTTCTTACCATCAACGCATTAACCGCTTCAGACTCAATCATAATCCCAATGCAGTGCGAGTACTTTGCACTTGAAGGCCTCAGCCAATTGGTTACCACCGTTAGGCTTGTGAAGAAATCATATAACAAGAAATTAAATATTGAAGGGCTGCTTCTAACAATGTTTGACAAGAGGAACCGCTTGACATTCCAGGTTGCCAAAGAAATTTCTCAACATTTTGGAAAAATGGTATATCGCACAGTTATTCCAAGAAATGTGCGCTTGAGCGAAAGTCCCAGTTTCGGAAAACCAGTTCTTTTATATGATAATAAATCAAGTGGTGCGGTTAGCTATCTAAAACTTGCACGGGAATTTCTAAGAAAGCAGGGGAGGGATGTTAAAAAATGAGTAAACGAAATCCACTAGGTAAAGGTCTTGAAGCATTGCTTCCACAGTCAGGTTGTGAGCTGGACTCTGAAGGTCAATATTTTAACTGTCCTATTGATTCCATTAACCCTAACCCGATGCAACCAAGAAAAGAGTTTGACTCATCAAGTCTTGACGAACTGTCTGAATCAATTAAAGAAAAGGGCGTAATACAGCCTCTTATTGTCCGTGCTATCGACAATGGGAATGAAGGTTTTGAGCTTATAGCCGGTGAAAGAAGATGGCGGGCGTCCAGATTAGCCGGTCTTGATGAAGTTCCAGTTGTTGTCAAAGATGTATCCTCAAATGAAATGCTCGAGTTAGCGCTTATTGAAAATATTCAACGCCATGATTTAAATCCATTGGAAGAGGCAATGGCATACGATCGTCTCATAAAAGAATTCGGCCTGACACAAAAAGAAACTGCGGTTCGGGTCGGCAGGGAACGCTCTAGTGTTGCAAACACTTTGCGCCTGCTGCAACTGCCTGATTTTGCAAAAAAAGATATTATTTCAGGGATATTAACAGTGGGGCATGCCCGCGTTCTTCTTGGGCTTCACGGAGATGAGACTGAATTAAAATCTTTTCGCGACAAAGTAGTCTCCAGAAGCCTTTCTGTAAGGCAAACTGAAGATCTTGCGAAAGACCTAAGAAATCGAGAACTTCAGTCCGCCGAGAAAAGAAGAAAAATATCTGCCCAGATACCGAGAGCAAAGTGCCGTCAAATATCCAGCACTCTCTTTAGTTACCTTGGGAATAAAAGTAAGGTTGTGCAAAAGGGAATTAAGGGAAAACTGGAAATTGAATACAGCTCTCCTGATGACCTTGAGAGAGTTATGCAATTGATTATTAAGGGTTAGCGTTGTGTTGCACCTTATTATTGATGGTTATAACCTTATCAGACGTTCTCAGGAGTTAAGCCGGATTGATTCATCTGACCTGGAGGCTGGAAGAAATGCTCTCATGCAATATTTGTATGCTTATAAAAAAATCAAACCCCACCGAATAACTGTAGTTTTTGACGGTGGCCGCGGCAACTCACACCAGACAACCACCCAAAATTACAAGGGAATTTATCAATTATTCTCACCTAAAGGTGTTGAAGCAGATGAAATTATAAAAAAATTTGCCAATGAAAAAAGAGAGCAATGTGTCATTGTAAGTAGTGATCAAGATGTTGTAGGATATGCTCGCTCCCAAAGCGCTGGAGTGATTTCATCTGCTGATTTTCTAGATAAATTGACTTTTGCGGTATATGCAGCTGAAAAAGGAATCGAAAATAGTATAAGCGATTACAATGATAAACAGAAAAATATTCAAAAAATGACAATTAAAAAAGGGCCTTCCAAGAGGCTCTCAAAAAAAGAAAGAAAAAACCGCCAACGAACTAATAAAATTTAACTAAAGGGAAAGGCACCGTGGCTTTAATGCAGTTGACAGTGTTACCATTGGGAACAGACTCTTCAAGCATCGGTGAATATGTTGTTGATATTCAAAAAGAACTTGCAAAATATAACGTTAATTTCAAACTGACCGATATGGGTACAATTCTTGAGGGTGAACCGAAGCACCTCCTTACAATCGCATCAAAACTCTGTAAAATGCCATTTGAAAAAGGTATTAAGTGAGTTATCACCCAGATTGTCATTGATGACAGGAGGGGCGCAAAAATCAGTCTTGGAGATAAAACTGTATCTGTACTCAACCGGCTGAAATAGAATATGCTCATTAAAATACTTTTCTTTCTTGATGCCTTAAGGTGTTGATATGAATAAAAAAAACAAAATAAAAAAAGTTCCATTTATTATAATCTCTGGTTTTCTGATACTTTTTTTAATTGGAATAGCTCTTGGAGAGCCTTCCAGGGTTCTTGATCAAGCCAAGCAGGTTTGCCTCAGCTGTATAGGAATTGGCTAAAAATGGAATCTGTAAGAAAGTGGTTTCAGGTAATTACAGCTATGCTGGTAAACGGCAACTGGCTGTTTCCCTTCACTAAAACAATATACCAGGGCCCTTTGAAGGTAATCTGCTCTCCGGGCCTTAACTGTTATTCCTGCCCCGCAGCTACAACATATTGCCCAATTGGTTCCCTGCAAAACCTGTTTGCAGGCATTCGGGTTACACTTGATAACGGCCAATATTTTTTAGGTGCATACGTTCTTGGTTCTATAGGGGTGTTAGGTGGTGCTTTTGGGCGTCTTATTTGTGGTTGGGCCTGCCCTTTTGGTTTTTTCCAGGAACTCCTCCATAAAATTCCATCTAAAAAATATAAAATTCCACAAAAGATGAATTATATTAAATACTTCTTTTTAGCTGTTTTTGTTGTGATTCTCCCACTGCTGATTGTGGATAAATTCGGATTCGGGACCCTTTGGTTCTGCAAATATATATGTCCGGCTGGAACTCTTGAGGCAGGTATTCCAATGATTATGTTACAACCTGAATTAAGAGCAAATTTAGGCTTGGTTTTTTACAACAAATTGACAATTATGATTTTTTTTATATTCTGGAGCGTAATCGCTAGCAGGCCTTTTTGTAGAACAACTTGCCCTTTAGGGGCTTTTTATTCGTTATTCAGCAGGTTTAAGGTAGTTCGCCTTCATTTAAATGAAGAAAATTGTACAAAATGCGAAGCATGCCACAATGTCTGTCCGATGGGGGTGAAATTTAACGAGTCACCGGATGATTTGGAGTGTATCTCCTGTCTTGCTTGTATGAACAAGGCATGCAATTATGATGCAATATCAATGGAAATCGCCGGGATACCCCTAGAAACAATCAAAGAGAAAAAAGTTAGCATCCCGATTACATAAAGACTTATGACCTATTCAAAAAAAGTTTATGTACAGATATTTGTCGTAATAATTTCTATTTTTTTATTTTCAATAGCTGTGGCCCACGCCAAAATGGTCAGCATTTCAGGAAACCAGGTAAACATGCGGTCAGGCCCGGGGACAAAGTACTCCGTTAAGTGGGAACTTGGTCGTGGTTACCCCCTCAGAGTGTTGAGTTCGAAGGGAAACTGGCTGCGCGTTTCTGATTTCGAGAGTGATATCGGATGGGTATACAAAAAGCTGACATCAAGTTCGCCGCACTTGATAGTGAAGAAATTTAAAAACAGAAAAAACAAAATCAATATTCGAAGTGGTCCGGGAACAAAATACAGGATCTTAGGACAGGCGTACTACGGAGTTGTATTTAAGACTGTTAAGCGTGGAAGAGGATGGGTTAAGGTAAAACATGAAGACGGCTTGACCGGTTGGGTAAAAAGAGATCTTCTCTGGGGCTGGTGATCTCTGTTATTGTAACTAGTTAGAATCAATAAAGCCTGCTATCGAACAGAATCGAAGCAGGCTTTATGCTTTATGGCGGAGAGAGAGGGATTCGAACCCTCGGAGGAGTTTTATCCCCTCACTCGCTTAGCAGGCGAGCACCATCGGCCAGCTCGGTCATCTCTCCAATCTTATTTTTTAGAATATATCAATGGCGGAGGGAGTAGGATTCGAACCCACGGAACTTTCGTTCAACGGTTTTCAAGACCGCCGCCTTAAACCACTCGGCCATCCCTCCTAGAATATTTCGTATGCAGTGTGTAACATTTCAGACGAATACTGTCAATATGGATCTATTATAAAGCAATCAACATTTGAGCAATACAGAACAATAATATCAAACACTTATCTATTCCAAACAAGATGCTTCATTCTATAATGAAACATGCATTTTTTGAATTATCCTAATTATTGTGCGAGAAAAATTATTTTGTTATTGATTGATGTTGCTAAGTCATATTTCATTACACTACAGATACAGAAAGGCTAATTAAAATTTTATATCTGGGCATTATCAAATGAAAATATTGTTACATATGTGTTGTGGGCCCTGCACAATATACCCATTTTCAGTCCTTAACGACGCGGGACATACAGTTCAGGGTTACTTCTTCAACCCTAACATTCACCCTTTTCAGGAATTTACAAAACGGATGAATGCCGTAGAAGCTCTCGCAGACAAGTGGGACATAAACATAGATTATTGCCGTGATTATGGCCTTAAAGAATTTATAAGAAAAGTAGTCTTTAATGAAAACAAGCGTTGTGAAATATGCTACGACTTGCGCCTCAAATCAGTTGTCAGGCATGCGAAAGAAATCAGAGCTGATGCCTTTTCTACAACTCTCCTGTATAGCAAGTTCCAGAAACATGATGTAATCCGAAATAAAGCCGAAAAAATCGCTGAACAGGAGGGGATACCCTTTTATTATGAAGATTTCAGAAAAGGGTGGCAGCAAGGCATTGACGTTTCCAAGGAGCTGGAACTATATCGCCAGTCATATTGTGGCTGCATATACAGTGAACAGGAACGGTACGATAAAAAGCTGCACAAGAAGAAAGGAAAGACTAATTCATGAAAATAACTGTCGATGGTCAACACTTAAACATCGATCCATTACTACCTGCAAGCCCGCTTTGCGGGCTTTATCAGCGGCCTCTTCATTAATAATTCCCTGCTGCATCCAGATAAACCTCGCTTTAATCTTTATTGCTTCTTCCACAACAGGTGGAACATCCTCTGATTTCCTGAATATGTTAACAAGATCTATTTTTATAGGGATCGAGATTAAGTTCGGATAACAAGTCTTGCCAAGAACTTCTCTTTGTCCAGGATTAACTGGTATAACATTAAAGCCAGCAGCAAGCAGGTACGAAGCAACCTGATGGCTGGGACGGTGTTTTTTGGGGGAAAGCCCAACAACGGCAATAGTTTGTACGTTTTCTAAGATCATTTTCAGGTCAAAAGGGAAGCCGGCCAGCATTCTCAAATATCTCCGTACTTATTACTAAGATAGTCTACGAAAAAGTCACTTTTTAAGTGATTCCCTGTAACTTTTTTCAATAATTTTGAAGGCTTATATATTGCCCCGTGACAATATATATGAGACTCAAGCCAGTTTTTAATTGTATTAAGATCCCCAGAAAGAATGGTTTGATTATGGCTTGGGTCAAACTCACAGTATGTATTCCATATCTGGGCCGCGGCAAGGTTACCGATTGTATAAGTTGGGAAATAGCCAAAACTGCCGTGTGCCCAGTGAATATCCTGAAGAACACCATTCGCATCAAGTTTTTCATTATTCTCAACGGAAACGCTCAGGTAGGCATTATATTTTTCATTCCACAATGCTGGAAGTTCATTTACTGAAAGTGAGCCTTGAATAAGAGCTTTTTCCAGCTCGAAACGAATCAAGACATGAAGGTTGTAGCTCACCTCGTCCGCTTCAACTCTGATTAAACCAGGCTTCACCCTATTTATTCCCCTTACAAATTCATCTACGGAAACATTATTAAATTCATCGGGAAACGTCACCTGAAGCTCAGGGTAAAAATTTTCCCAAAACTCTTTACTGCGGCCAATGATATTCTCCCACAAGCGAGACTGTGATTCATGTATACCTAGTGAAATACCGCTATCAAGGTGCGTTTCGGCCAGTTTCTCAGAAATTCCCTGCTCATAGAGAGCATGGCCCCCTTCATGCAGCGCGCTGAAAATAAACTCGAGCGAATGTGGATTGTATCTGTTTGTCACTCTGCGGTCATGATGCCCAAGGCTAGTTGTAAAAGGGTGGGGGGATTTATCCTGCCTCCCCCTTGAAAAATCATATCCTATTTTTTCAAGAACTCTTTCCGAAAAACGTATCTGCTGACCTAAAGGAAGTTCTTTTTTTATAGTGATTTCAAACTGTTGCTTGTGTTGATGTTTATTTACAATTGCAGTTAATTCAGGTTGTAAGCTGGCAAATATATTTGTAACTTCCAAGGTCAGCAAACCCTCTTCATGCAGATCAAGAAGCGCATCATACGGCTCACTTTCATAGCCAAGATAGTCCGCCTTTTGCCTGCACATAGCTACTATTTTCTCCAGATAAGGTTCAAAGAGTGAAAAATTTGACTTCTTCCTGGCTTCAACCCAAACCTGTAAGGCCTCAGAAGTGCTCCGGGAAAACTCTGAAACGAAAGACTCCGGAAGTTTGGTGTTTTGATCATATTCCCTCCTCATAACTCGAATCAGTGCCTTTTCAGTATCATCATAATCAGCCTGCTGATCTTCCGCTGTTTTTATAATGCCGCCCAGTTGTTCAGATGTTATTTTCTGGTGGACTATGCCGCTTAACGAGGCAAGCTGGCTTGCGCGTGCCTGTGAGTTTTTCGCGGGCATCTTTACTTCTTGGTCCCACTGCATAAGAGCCAGAATATTATTGAAGTCCACAATTTCTTTTGATTTTTCTCGAAGATCATCAATTGCAGTCATAATTTTCTCCAATCGGATTTAAAAATTGATTTACGATTTGCTTTAAAACAGTATATGTAATAGACAGTTTGAAGAAAACAATGTACATTCAGACGCTTAAAATCTAGGTAATTTGAACCTCAGGGTAAAATATGAGGTGACAATTTCATAATTATTAAGTGTAAGACATTAAGTTGTTATGTAACAACATTATTCCCCGGGTAAAATATGCTATTTTATACCGCTTACATATTTGTGACCGGATTATAGTGTTTTATTCAATATAAAAACAGGTTTTCGTTACTAGTAAAATACTATGTATTTTCAAGATATAATAATGGAATTGTGTCGCTTCTGGGCAGATAAAGGATGTGTAATTCAGCAACCTTATGATATGGAAGTTGGCGCAGGTACTTTCCATCCCGCAACTCTTCTTCGTGCCTTGGGGCCGGAACCATGGAGTGCCGCATACGCTCAACCTTCCAGGCGACCTACCGATGGCCGATACGGAGAAAACCCCAACAGGCTGCAACATTACTACCAATTCCAAGTTGTTATTAAGCCCTCGCCCCTTGAAGTTCAGGACATGTATCTTGAAAGCCTGAAAAAATTCAACCTAAATCTTTTGGAGCACGATATAAGGTTTGTTGAGGACGACTGGGAATCTCCAACACTTGGTGCATGGGGTCTTGGCTGGGAGGTTTGGCTTGATGGCATGGAAATCACCCAGTTTACGTATTTTCAGCAGGCAGGCAGCCTTGATCTTCACCCAATAACCGTTGAAATAACCTACGGCCTTGAAAGAATTGCAATGTACCTGCAGGGAGTTGACAGCGTTTATAACATCGCCTGGAACAAGGACGTCACCTATGGTGAAATATTCAAACAGGCCGAAGTTGAATTTTCCACATTTAATTATAAAGAAGCCAATGTTACCGCGCTGATATCGTTTTTCGACACTTTCGAGTCAGAAGCAATGAAGCTTCTTGAAAAAGGGCTTATCTTGCCCGCTTATGACTACTGTCTGAAATGTTCACACACTTTCAACCTTCTCGATGCACGAAAGGCGATAAGTGTTGCTGAGCGGACCAGATATATAGGAAGAATAAGGAAGATAGCTCGGGAGGTAGCTGTTCAGTATACTAAACAGCGGGAAGATGCAGGACATCCGCTTATAAAGGATTAATATACCTAAAGAATAAAGAGAAATGATGGCGGAAGTGCATGGGAATCGAACCCACCCACCGAGCTGTTAACCCGGTGCACCGGATTTGAAGTCCGGGAGGGCCACCAGTGCCCTTTCCACTTCCATTGCCAAATGCTTCCTGTTATATTCTATTGGGTATTGAGTGTAAAAACAACTATTTTCAAGAAAACCTCAGGGGTATAAAATGTCTACATCTGAGCTTTTGGGGTTGCAAAACAAACTTTAAATTGTAATAAAATTATAGCTTTATTTTAAAATTACTAAAAAGGTTACGGGTGGAGGAAACATGATCTGTGATCGGTTATTGAATCTTGTAAAAAATTGGTATGTTAAAGTTCAGGAAGAGACCATGGCTCCTGCCAGAATGGTCGCATTCATGGAGGATCATATTGCAACATGTGATGTGTGTATTGATGATCCTGACATAAGAAGTGAAGCCGATCGAATAACTGAAATTGTTTTGCCACCATCCAAGGTTCCCAAGCAGAAAACTCCAAAAGAAGAAGAACCTGACCCCGTAGAAGAAGTTGAAGCAACTGGAGAATCTAATAATGATATTGAGGAAGAGGAAGAGATAGAACCTGGTATCGTTGAAGACGAAAGTGATATTTAAGAGCTGATTCTCCTCAAAACATCCAGCATTACGAAAAAAAAGCGGCCGCTGCTAATTGGCCGCTTTTTAATATAGTGATTGTAGAAAATTACAATTTAAGCATTTTCAATAAGTTACTTTTTCTCCTGGCGATAAAAAACTGTTTTCCAACTAAACAACACAAGGTGTCAGTTTTTAATACTAAAGATATGTGTAAAGTAAAACTTCAAGCTTTGCTTTTATTTCACATATTGATGGGGAGTTTTTTATTCTATACCCCATGAATTAAGCGTAATGCAAGACAGCTACAACCACTTTGCATGTGTCGTTATTATTTTAGTATAATGGATCTGAAAATTTCTAAAAAAGTATAAATTAATGATATATTCCCGCCACTTAAATTATTTAATCATCTATATTTCAATAGGTTAAGCATGGTGACATGAATCATGTTGGCCACATAATTTCCAATAATTTTTTGGTATTTTATGAAGATATACGCAGGTAATTATTGTTCAAAATATATCTGTTACTTATTAAGAATTAATTATCTTTGAGCAATCTTTAATCTAGGAAAAATAGTTTTTATAGAGCTAGTTCTCCTGATGGAAATGCTTCTATAAAACTTTTTTTGAAGTGATGACCCCGAGAGTCGTCGTGCAGTTTTGTTCCTGATTATTAGTTTAATCCTTACAAACTCGACTATTAAAACAAACCTCCATTTCCCAGCAATCAATTATCACTTTGAATATCTTTGATAACATCACTCTGCAATCGTAGCTTTCAAATCAAAAAGTAAATGCTAGCTCTAGACGATCTGCAATACCTGTCTTTCAAAAATTTCAACATTTCAATGCCAAAACATCTTTAATAAAAAATGGCTGCAACCTATCAAGGTTGCAGCCATTAAATATATGGTGGCGATGCAGGGAATTGAACCCCGGACACCACGGATATGAGCCGTGTGCTCTAACCATCTGAGCTACATCGCCATAAAACTTCTCCGTCCCAAGGAACGGAACAATATGTACAATTTCTCTTCTCTTGTCAACAGGTAATTAAGCTCTACCCGCAAGGCTTTTTTCAATTAAATAAAAAAAGAAGGAGCCGTTCCGCAAAGGGTTCGGCTCCTTCAAGCATTTCAAATAAATCATAAAACGGGCACCTTACTATACTACCGCGAGATGCTTTATAGGCGTATTACATCATGCCGCCCATGCCGCCCATGCCACCCATGCCACCCATTCCTCCCGGAGGCATTCCAGGCATTCCGCCCTTATCATCTTCAGGCTCTTCAGCAACCATACATTCAGTGGTTAAGAGTAACCCGGATACACTTGCAGCATTCTGCAGAGCAAAACGTGTAACCTTGGCCGGATCAATTACACCTGCTTTAATCAGGTCTTCATATTCCTCATTATCTGCATTAAAGCCATTGGCACCTTTCATTTCTTTCACGTGCTCAACAATGACGGAACCTTCACGTCCTGCATTGTTGGCAATCTGACGAACCGGTTCTTCAAGAGCACGGCTAATCAGCTGCTTGCCGAGGCTTTGATCACCCGGTAATTCCAACTTTTTGAGAACTTTCAGGCAACGCAGGTAGGCAACACCACCACCAGGAACAATCCCTTCTTCAACAGCTGCCCTGGTTGCATTCAGTGCGTCTTCCACACGTGCTTTCCTTTCCTTCATCTCTGTTTCAGTTGCGGCACCAACATTAATAACCGCAACACCACCAACCAGTTTTGCAAGGCGTTCTTGCAGCTTTTCACGGTCATAATCGGATGTGCTGTCATCAATCTGGGTGCGTATCTGTTTTACACGAGCTTCCAGCTTGTCTTTTTCGCCGCCGCCATCAACAATTGTCGTGTTATCCTTGTCAATTACAACACGTTTCGCAGAGCCAAGATCGTTAACAGTAACGTTCTCAAGCTTGATACCGAGATCTTCTGTAATTACCTGGCCGCCGGTGATGGTAGCAATGTCTTCTAGCATCGCTTTCCTTCTGTCGCCGAAACCCGGTGCTTTCACAGCGGCAATATTTAATGTGCCGCGCAGCTTGTTGACAACCAGTGTTGCCAGAGCTTCACCGTCAACATCTTCGGCAACGATGAACAGAGGCTTGCCCATCTTGGCAACTTGTTCAAGGACCGGCAGAAGATCTTTCATATTGCTGATTTTCTTCTCATTTATAAGGATGAGAGGATCCTCCATGTTAACTTCCATTTTTTCTGGGTCTGTTACAAAATACGGAGAGAGGTAGCCGCGGTCAAACTGCATACCTTCAACCACATCAAGGGAAGTGTCCATGGATTTAGCTTCCTCAACTGTAATAACACCTTCCTTACCAACTTTATCCATGGCTTCGGCAATGATGTTTCCGATTGTTTCATCGTTGTTGGCAGAAATAGTACCTACTTGGGCAATTTCTTTCTGCTCCTTGGTTGGTTTAGAAATGTTTTTCAACTCTTCAACAATTGCCTCAACGCTCTTATCAAGACCACGCTTGATTTCCATAGGGTTGCTGCCTGCGGCAACAAGTTTTGAGCCTTCGGAAAAAATTGCCTGAGCAAGAATAGTGGCTGTTGTAGTACCATCGCCAGCCACATCACTAGTCTTGGATGCAACTTCCTTTACCATCTGAGCGCCCATGTTTTCAAATTTGTCTGAAAGCTCAATCTCTTTAGCCACACTTACGCCGTCTTTGGTGATAGTTGGCGAACCAAAGGATTTCTCCAGAAGCACGTTGCGCCCCTTGGGGCCCAAAGTTACTTTGACAGCATTAGACAGGGCATTCACCCCGTTGAGAATAGACTCCCTTGCCTTCACTCCATATTTTAGCTCTTTTCCAGCCATAATATTTTCTCTCCTTTAATAAACTGATCAAATTCTTCAGCTACAGATTATCTTTAAATGTCCGGTATATTTCTATTCAACAATACCCAGGATATCGTCTTCACGCATAATAAGGAGGTCTTCTCCCTCCAGCTTTACATCTGTTCCACCATATTTGCTGAACAGTACGCGGTCACCAACTTTGACTTGCAGTTCGCTCCGTTCACCCTTATCACTCATTTTACCTGGTCCTACAGCAATAACTTCACCTTCAGCAGGCTTTTCTTTGGCAGAATCAGGAATGATTATGCCCCCTTTAGTTGTTTCTTCTTCCTCCAGTCTTTTGACCAGCACACGGTCATTTAATGGACGAATTTTCATAGTAACCTCCATACTTTTTCTTGCAAAATTTTATAAAAAATTACGGGGTGCTTTCGAATGTTCACCCCAGCAGCCAGTCCGGCTTAATCCCCTTATATCAAAGAGAACCCGGACACATAATACGTTGCCCGCATCAGAGCCAGAATTAAGATGCGCGAAAACATAAGTACATGTAAGGAAAAAATCAAGAGAACTTTATAAAAAAATTAAACTTCTACAACCCACCCATAAGGATCATTAATATATCCGTATTGAATACCTTGAATTTCATCAAATAAACGCTGCGCAAGCTTGCCAGTTTTACCCTCGTTAACAGTGCAGACTTTATCCTTATAGTGAAGAGAGCCGACTGGAGAAATTACGGCAGCTGTTCCAGTACCGAATATCTCCTGCAATGAACCCTTTTCTTTTGCTAAAAATACTTCATCTATAGAAATACGTTTTTCAGAGACCTTAAGTCCCCAATCTTTTGTAAGTTGAATAACAGAGTCTCTAGTTATTCCAGGAAGTATACTGCCGGACAATGGTGGTGTGATTATTTCGTCGTTGATGACGAAAAATATATTCATGGTGCCGACTTCTTCTATATATTTACGTTCAACAGCATCAAGCCAGAGTACTTGGGTATATCCCTGTTGCTGAGCCTCCACCGCAGCCATTATACTAGCAGCGTAATTTCCTGCCGTTTTCACATGCCCAACGCCACCAGGAACGGCGCGGACATACTTGTCTGTAACAAAAATTTTAACAGGATTAAAACCCTCTGGATAATATGCACCGACAGGACTATTTATGATAAAGAAAATATACTGATGGGATGGGCGGACTCCAAGGCCCGCTTCCGTGGCTACCATTGTTGGGCGTATATATAATGATGACCCCGGAGCACCCGGAACCCATTCACAATCCTGCTGCAGAAGTTTTTTCATTCCTTCAAAAACGAAATCTACATCAATTTGAGGCATACACATTCTTTCTGCCGTAAAATTCATGCGCCTTAGATTGTCTTTAGGCCGAAAAAGAAAAATGCGGTTGTCTTTCCCACGGTACGCCTTCAGGCCTTCGAAAATAGCCTGTCCATAATGCAATACCATGGCCGCAGGGTCCAACGAAAAATTCTGGTAGCTTTTTATAATCGCTTTATGCCAACCCTGTCCTTTATCATAGGACATAACAAACATATGATCAGTAAAGTATTGACCAAATCCCAATGCATTTTCATCGGGTTTAGTTTTCAACTTGCTGTCATCTGCTTTTTCCAACCGTATTTCCATGCAATTTACTCCAAAATTAACCTTTTTTTGCTTTTCCCAACGGATACACTATAATAGCGCATCAAATATAATAATGTATTATTGATAACTTAGAAAAGTCTCAATATAATAATAACAGCGTTATAGAGTATTAAGGCTATTAACACCTTCTTGTCGGAAGGGCTTTTTACACCTGGAAGGATATGTGCCAGGCCAACAATTGTTCTGTCATTGACGATTTTCCGACAAGAGAGATAATACATAGTACCGGGCAGGAGAAAATGCAACTTTATTTATATTTCAAAGTGATGCAGAAACGTTCTTATTTGTCAAAAAAATAACTGCGGTTACGCACCTTCAAGGGCGCTTCCATGACACTATTAGAAAGATCCGATCAGCAACACAACCCGGAAAGCCCAGGTTTCAAATCCTCCAGCCCGATGGTGACGAGATATTTTCTGGTACTCTTTCTCATATCTCTTTTTTTCCTTGGGCGCCTGCTTTTTCCTTTCTGGTCAATTCTTATACTCTCCTTTCTTCTTGCTGGTATTTTTAAGCCAGTCTACAATTTGTTAAACAGGAAATTTTCACCAGCATTTTCATCATTGGTAACCTGCGGGTTGGTTTTTATTCTGGTCTTTGTTCCGCTCTTTATGTTCGTTGGGGCTCTATCCAAGGAAGCGCTTGATCTGTATCAGCTGAGCAAAGGTGCTCAGTTGGATCTTGGCCTCAAACTAAAGGAAATGATTGAAAAGAGCTCGATAATTGCCAATTTCCGTGAGACGCTAGCTGGCCTGGGATTCAACATTCGACCTGAAGGAGTGAGTGACACGCTGACTGACTTTTCCAAAATAACAGTGCAGTTCATCTACAAACAGGCCAGCGCCTGGGCTGCTAATATTATGAACTTTGTCATCAATTTCTTCCTGATGATAATCATTATATTTTTCCTGCTCATAGATATTGATCGACTTGTTGATTTTCTTCTGAAAATATCTCCGCTTCCCAACGAACAGGACCGCCAGCTTATTAGAAAGTTTGAAGAAATAGCCGGAGCAGTTCTTATAGGAAATGGAATTTGTGGTATTCTTCAGGGCGCTCTGGGGGGCGCAGCATTCGCCTTTTTCGGCCTGGGTTCACCAATTGTCTGGGGTGGAATAATGGTAATACTTGCCTTTCTGCCTATTTTTGGCATCGGCCTTGTTTTGATCCCGGCCGCGATTGTTCTCTTTGTAAAAGGAAAAATCGGTTCAGCAATATTTATGTTAATATTCTATGCCTGCCTCTCTTTTTCTGTGGAGTATTTTCTAAAGCCCAAGATAGTAGGGCAGCAGGTTAAAATGCACACTTTGCTTGTTTTTTTATCTATTCTTGGAGGCTTAAGTGTTTTCGGTGTCCTGGGAATTATATACGGACCTCTAATCGTTACAGGTTTTCTAACACTTTCAGAAATCTATCTGCAGAACTACGACTCATACGTAAAAACAGGAAACTGGCCTTCTGAAAAAATGGAGTAACTACTGAGAACTCTAAACTGTTCTGGTCGGGGCGGCAGGATTTGAACCTGCGACCTCCTGCTCCCAAGGCAGGCGCGCTAACCAGGCTGCGCTACGCCCCGAATAAAGATAGGTTGGGAATTTGAAGGTCTCTTACGTACCATCTGCTAACCCTTTTCGTCAAGAAAAAATGTTGAAAATATTTACCATTAATCGTAAAATTCCCGATTCAAAATGTTGACGAAGCTGTCATAATGTACTATAAACCGGCTCCGTTATTCTTTTCCCTGTAAGCTTAGAAGGTAGAGTCCGCCTCAGGCGGATTAACCACCTTGTTGAGGTCAGGGAGCCAAAATTGATAGAATAAATATATAAACTTGGGTTCCCCTGTAGCTCAGTTGGTAGAGTCCGCCTCAGGCGGATTAACCACCCTGTTGAGCTCAGGGAGACAAAA
>CALZHP010000052.1 GCA_945787325.1 uncultured Desulfobulbaceae bacterium | reverse complement strand
CAGATCGGCGTGCGAAACAAGGCCAAGATGATCGGTGGGATTGGCCCGTGCGGCCGAGAACTCTGCTGCGCGACATTTCTTAAAGAATTTCACTCGGTTTCGGTAAGAATGGCTAAAGAGCAGAATCTCCCCCTTAATCCCTCAAAAATATCGGGAGCCTGCAACAGGCTCCTCTGTTGTCTCAATTACGAATTCAAGACCTACAAGCACCTGAAGAAAAATATGCCGAAAGTCGGTAAGCGAATTGCTCTGGATGGGCAGAACTATAAGGTGCGCCGCCACGAAGTTTTAAAAGAAGCTATAGTTGTTACAAACGATGAAGGCGAAGAAATTACTTTAAAGAAAAGTCATTGGGAGAGTGCAAAAGTAATCCCTAAAGAAAAAGCTTCCCCGAAAGCAGGTAAAGGGGATAAGAAATGAGTTTTTATGTAACTACACCGATATACTACGTAAACGCACAGCCTCACATCGGGCATGCCTATTCAACCATAGTTGCAGATACCATCAGCAGATTTAAAAAACTCTGTGGTGAAGATTCCAGGTTTCAGACAGGCACTGATGAACATGGCGACAAGGTGTATGAAGCAGCCGAGAAAGCAGGTGTATCACCCAAGGAATACGCGGACAGCATCAGCCAAATGTTTCGTGACGCATGGCCGCCTCTTACTATTGAACCTGATAATTTCATCCGTACCACTGATGCAGAACATATTAAAACAGTGCAGGATATACTGCAGAAAGTTTATGACAAGGGTGATATCTATCTGGATGACTACTCTGGTTTATACTGCAAAGGGTGTGAAAGATTTCTGACAGAGAAGGAACTTGTGGGTGGAGATTGTCCTGATCACCAGAAACCGCCCACCCTGATAACTGAGCAGAATTACTTCTTCAGGATGAGTAGATACCAGGAACAACTTATTAATCATATAAAAAGTAATCCGGAATATATCACTCCCGAACGTTACCGCAACGAAGTACTTTCATTTCTGAAAGAACCCCTTGAGGACCTTTGTATATCTAGGCCGACGAGCAGGCTTACTTGGGGCATACCATTGCCGTTCGACGATAAATTTGTGACTTATGTCTGGTTTGACGCCCTTATAAACTATCTTACCGGCATCGGCTATCCAGATGGCCCCGATTTTGCGCGCTACTGGGATGTTGCGGAGCATATAATCGCCAAGGACATCCTTAAACCGCATGCCATCTATTGGCCGACAATGCTTATGGCTGCGGGAGTTGCACCTTACAAAAAGCTTCACGTGCATGGATACTGGAACATAAACGAAGCAAAAATGTCGAAGAGTATAGGCAACGTGGTCCGGCCAGGCGAACTGGTTGATAATTACGGTGTTGATGCGGTGAGATATTTTATACTACGGGAAATGTCTTTTGGTCTAGACGCTTCATTTAGTACCGATGCCTTGATAAATAGACAAAACTCTGATCTTGCCAACGATCTGGGCAATCTATTCAGCAGATCCCTGACAATGATTAACAAGTTTGGTGATGGATGTATTCCGGAACCTTCCTTAACCGAATCAGAAGAAGAAATTGATCTGGAACTTGTCCAGTTGATATCGGACATGTTAGATGAGTACACCGATGAGATGAACGCCTTTGCTTTTAACAAGGCTCTGCAGGCAGTATGGAAAGTTGTCAGATTTGCAAATAAGTATATTGTTGAAAACGCTCCCTGGGAGCTTGCCAAGGAGCAAGACAAGAAACAACGTTTGCAAACAGTACTATATAATCTTGCCGAGACTCTGCGAGTAATTACTTTGGTGCTACAGCCTGTTATGCCCGAAACAAGCGGCAAGATGGCTGCCGCCCTTGGTTGCGAAATTGTGCCGAAGTTGCAAGAACAGGGAAAATGGGGTTTGTTAAAACCCGGCGGTAAAATTAACTTGGGGCCGGCGTTGTTCCCAAGGCTAGATAAAAAGGCCCTTGAGGCGAATCAGGAGAAATCTCAGAAAACAGTATCTGCAAACCCAGCTGACACTCAAGACCAGATTACCTTTGAAGACTTCAAGAAAATGGATCTGAGGGTGGCTGAAATTTTATCAGCCGAGAAAATAAATAAATCGGACCGTTTACTGAAACTTGTTGTGAATGCTCCGGAGGAGAGAACAATTGTTGCGGGTATTGCCGAGCATTACAGCCCTGAAGATCTTATTGGGAAACAGGTAATTATCGTGGCAAACCTGAAGCCGGCAAAGCTCATGGGTGTAACATCGCATGGCATGGTGTTGGCTGCAAAGGACAGGAAAAAATTTGTAGTTGCAACTGTATCCGATGAGGTGAAAACTGGCAGTAAAGTTTCCTGAAAGATGTGTTAAAGTTGTCACTTAACGTGAGAAATGATTTTACTGAGGAGAATAGTTCATGTTTGCGATTAGTAATTTTTTGGTTGCCCTGGCGAAATTAATAGATTTTGCTTTGGGTGCATATATGTGGATAATTATAGGCAGGGCAATAATTTCATGGGTAAACCCGGACCCATATAACCCGATTGTCCGCTTTCTCCATGAAGTGACTGAGCCCGTACTGTCAAGAATCCGCAGGGTTATTCCCGCTTTTGCCGGTGGGCTTGACTTTTCACCTGTTATTGTGATACTAGCAATTATTTTTTTGCAGAGTTTTTTGCCTCCAACAATTCGCCAGATGGCTTTATCTTTGGGATAAGAATCCGATAAGACTAAGACAAAGGAGCCAAAAAGATGACCATGACGCCACAAGATATTCAAAAACAGAAATTCAAGGTCAAATTTCGCGGCTATGACGAAAATGAGGTCGATTCATACCTTGAGAAAGTTGCACAAGACTTTCTTGAGTTGATTAAGAAAAGCAAAGAGCTCGGATTGCAGGTGGATGAGCTGACTAAGGACAAGGATGCCCTCCTCAGTGAAGAAAAGAGTTTTAAGGTGGCCATGCTTTCTGCCCAGAAAGTTGCAGACGAAATAAAAGCAAAGAGCAAACAGGATTCTGAGGCTCGTCTCAAGGAAACTAATGAAAAGATTGAACAGCTGACATATGAAGCAAATACAAATATAGCCAAGCTGAAAGCGGAGATTGAAGAGCTCGAAAACATGAAAGCAGCTGTACGAAAAGAGCTGAATGCTACTCTGCAATTATATATGGATCGGCTTGGTTCTGAAGTTAAAACTGAAAAAAAGGGCGAAACAACAAAAGCTGTCGTACCTCCAGTAACAGCTAAAGCGGCGGCAGTAAAAAAAGCCGCTAAAGTAAAAGCAAAAAAGGCGGATGAAAAAGATTTAAGTGAAGAAGATGTAGCCGATCTCTACCAGAAAGTCGATGTACCGGACAAAAACAAGGATGCTGTTACTAAAAAAGCTCCAGCAGAAGCTGAAGGCTTCGATGATGATTCTGATACCTTCGAATTTCCCGATGACGATGAGGATGAAGTAGATTCTATGCCGGGAACAAATAAAGGCGATCTCGGCGAAGATGATTTAATGGACCTTTTTCAGGAAACAGATGAAACCAGGGCACGGTTTGAAGAGGCCCCAGATCCTTTCGCAAAAGGCGTTGAAGATGATTCGGACATCTTCGAGTTTCCGGATGATGACGAGGAGGAAGTGAAGGGAAAAAAGAACTAACTGTAACAATGCCCTGCCTTTCCAAGCAAAGGGATGGAACAATCCTTTTGCAAGTCTATATTCAGCCACGGGCCTCAAAAAACCGTATAATCGGTTTGCACGGTAATGCCCTCAAGATCTGCATTACAGCACCGCCAGTCGGAAATAAGGCCAACGGTGCTGTCGTTGATTTTCTTGCTAAGTTTTTTAAAGTTTCCAAATCAGGAATTTCCATAAAAGGCGGCAAGCAGAGCCGTACCAAACGGGTAGCAATTACAAACCTGTCTACTACTGACGCTCACCGTATTCTTGAAAATGTTCTCGTTAAAGAATAAATATCCAGGATAAATCCGTTCAGAATAGGGCATCCAGCACTTCGCCAACGCTTGCTACTCCTGCGATGTCAATTGATTTTCTGTCAGCAGCTTTTAATCTTTCCGCATTGCTTTTTGGGATAATAAGTTTAGTAAATCCTAGCCGGGCGGCTTCCTTCATGCGCATTTCCATCTGTCCGACAGCACGGACCTCACCGGCCAGTCCAACCTCTCCACATACAGCTGTGGAAGATGAAATAGGTTTTTCAAGGAGGCTGGAAGCAACAGCGCAGATCACTCCAAGGTCCAGTGCCGGTTCATCAATTCTAATACCACCGGCAATATTAAGGAAAATGTCGTTTTGGAAAAGCGATAAACCTGCTTTCTTTTCCAGAACGGCTGTCAGCAGTGCCAGTCTTTGCTGATCCGCACCAATGGCTGTCCGGCGCGGTGTACCGAAATTAGTAGGGCTGACCAGGGCCTGTACTTCAACCAGGATTGGGCGCGTTCCTTCCATACTTGGCAGCACGACAGATCCGGATACGTTTTTGGAGCGTTCTGCGAGAAATATTTCCGAAGGATTACTGACCTCGGTCAGCCCTTCCTCTTTCATTTCAAATACCCCGATTTCGTTGGTGGAGCCGTAGCGGTTTTTGACAGTACGTAAGATTCTGTAGGCATGTCCCCGGTCCCCTTCAAAATAGAGTACCGTGTCCACCATATGTTCCAGGACTCGGGGACCGGCTATTGCTCCGTCTTTTGTAACGTGACCGACCAGAACGGCGGGGATGTCTTTTTCCTTTGCCATTGCCGCAATGCGTGCCGCCGCCTCACGGACCTGGGTGACACTGCCAGGTGCTGAAGGAAAATCTTCTGAATACATAGTCTGAATGGAATCGATTGCCAAAAGTGCGGGCTGCATGGTGACTGCCATGTCGACAATAGACTCAACACAGCTCTCGGTTGCCAGGTATAAGTCCTGTTCGCATGCATTGAGCCTTTTTGCACGCATTTTTATTTGTTGGCTGGACTCCTCTCCGCTAACATAAAGAACCTTACCCGCCTTACCTGAAATTCCGGCCAGCATTTGCAGTATCAGGGTTGATTTCCCAATACCTGGGTCACCGCCTATGAGAATAACGGATCCGGACACAACTCCTCCGCCAAGAACTCTGTCCAATTCACTAATTTCAGTGCATAACCTTTCTTCATCAGCATCAGAAGCTGAATGCAGGGGGATGGGTTTTTTCGTAGCAGTTGAACGGTTTGTGCCGCCGACTTTCCTCTTTGTAATCTGTTCTTCAACAAGTGTCCGCCATTCGCTACAATCCGGGCAACGGCCAAGCCATTTGCTGGTTTGGTAACCACAATTCTGGCATACAAACTGTGTTTCTGTTTTTTTAGGTTTCATGAGTTCTCGCTGAAATGTGTAGTCAAAATAACATTAGTAAACAGTCTGGTTTAAACCAGTTTTGACAGGACCTGGTTGGCCAGGGTTAACCCTTTACTGGTCAGATGCATTCTGTCGCCGTTGAAAGCAACCATGTCTTCCTTAACCAGATCATCCAGGATATTCCCATAATAACTTAGTGGTGATAAAGCAAATCTCATTTCAAGCTCTCTGCATGATACACCGTCAGTCATACGCATGCCCATGATTATAGATTCCCTGAACCTGCCTTCTCTAGATAGGCATTCGCCGTCATCAAAAGGAGTTTTTCCTTCTGTTAAGCGTTGAATGTATATATCCGGGGAAGAAGTGTTTTTAATCCGCAGTCCGGAAAAACATGAAACCGCACCGGCGCCAAGGCCGAGATATGATCCGTTCTCCCAGTAGTTAATATTGTGCCGGCATTTATATCCTGGTCTTGAATAATTAGATATTTCGTAGTGTTCATAACCTTGGCCAGCGGTCAATTCCCGGGTTAGCATATCCATTTCATAAACAACATTATCATTGGGTAGATGAAGAAGGTTTTTTCCGTGAAGGTCCGCAAAGGGAGTATGTTCCTCTAAGGAAAGTTGATATATGGAAAGATGCTCAGGATTAAGTGAAAGAGCGGTTTTTAAAGTCTTTTCCCAATTAACCGGTCTCTGTTCTGGCAGGCCATACATGAGGTCCAGATTGATATTTGTAAACCCGGCCTTTCTAGAGAGGTGCACAGCATTGATGCCTTCTTTTTTTGTGTGAGACCTGCCAATCGTTCGCAGTTGTTTGTCTGAAAAAGACTGGATACCTATACTGAGCCTGTTGAAGCCCGATTTATTGAGGCTTTTCAGCTTTTCCAGTGATGCGGTATTAGGATTCATCTCAATCGTAGCTTCATGATTGGACCCTGAATCTAATATAAAAGAAAAATTAGTGTAGCAGAGTTCAAGCAATTCAATGAGTTGTTCGGCGCTGAATATTGTCGGCGTACCACCCCCAATAAAAAGAGTGGCAAAATCTCTCCCTCTTACCCAAGGATTTTCGGCCATCAGCTTTATTTCTTTTTTTAGTGCGGCAAGATAGTTTGCCAAAGCGTTTCTGTCAGCGTTCGTCTGTGAATTAAAGGCGCAGTATGGGCATTTTGTGTGACAGAACGGGATATGTATATAAAGTGAAGCGGGTCCTTCTCCATGACCAGGTGCGGGTATCTGGTCTTTGGATAATTCAGTTTGATTAATACCCTTTGTTGGGGCCATATTAATTTTTCAGCGACCTGTTGTGGTCGTTCCGGATTGTATCCATCATGCCGTGATCAGCAAAACTGTACACATCTTCCGACTCTCCAATGATCAAGTGATCAAGCAGCTGAATATTCATAAGAGAACAGGTAAGATGCAAAGTTTTTGTCAAATTTACATCCTGGGGTGATGGTTTCATGCTGCCTGATGGATGGTTGTGGGCGATAACCAAAGCTGCCGCATTGAACTCCAGGGCATCTTTAATAAGTTCGCGCGGATACACAGTGTTGACGGAGATGGTGCCTTCGGAAATAATTTTTGAATCGATGATCGCATGTGTTGCATCAAGAAAAATTGCCATGAAAACTTCACGCTTGAGGTCGCGCATGGCATGTATAAGATAGTCTGCAACTTCGCGGGAAGAAGTAATATAGTTCTTTTGTTGAAGCCTTTGCTTCAGATAATGCCGGGCAACTCCATTAACGAAGTGGAGGGCAAAAATATTTTTTGGACCGATGCCGTGAATTTTCTCAAGTTTGCTGAAAGGTGCTTCCAGAACCGAGGCGAGAGAGCCGTTACACTCTGCAAGGGCTGCACGAGCAGCATCTTTGCAGTCGGTACGCGGAGTGCCGAAAGTTAATAGAAGTTCAAGTATTTCAGCGTCCGTAAATGCGCCTATGCCCTTGTTCAGAAATTTATCTCTCAGCCGTTGACGATGTCCTTCTCCTTTTGACTGCCAATCAATCTTATCCACTTTAACTCACCTTTTTTTTTCATTTGGTCCAAAAATTTCATGAGTAATATTGAAAAATTTCTTCAAACTGATAGTCAGTAGTTTATCCCGATGTTTTCTATCTGGATTATTTCTATATCATTTTAATGAGGAAGTAGTAGTTCTCTTTTTTCAATATTACTCACCCAAAGGGCGACCCAACAAGGTCGCATCTACTTCGGTTCAAAGTAATCCGTTTATGCCCTTTGGGTGCATACTTTAGTATAGCGAATCACTTTGAATCTCATATCTACAACCTGTTAGAATCGTGAAATTTCCGTATTAGTTGTATTTTAGGTATCGAATTTATTACGACGCCATCACTTATTGAGTTCTTTTGAGAATAACTCATTGGCCAATTTAGGGTTAGCCTTCCCCTTGGTTTTCTGCATGAGCTGGCCCACAAAAAATCCCATGAGCTTGGTTTTGCCGCCTTTAAAATCTGCTGCCTGTTCGGGATTTGCCGCAATAATTTCCTTCACGATATCAAGGAGTTCCCCTTCGTCGCTCATCTGGACAAGGCCTTTGTCTTTCACAATCGTATCTGCATCTTTGCCGGTTTCCATCATTTCGGTAAACACAGTTTTAGCGATTTTGCCGCTGATCGTGCCCTTGTCTATCATGGTTAAAAGTGCACCCAGGTTTTCAGGAGTGACAAGGCATGATTGGACTGCGGAGGGTTCACCTTTTATTTCCCGCATCAGCTCTGTCATCATCCAGTTACTGAGTTTCTTTGCCTGTGGGTAGTGCTTCAGCGCTTCTTCGAAATAATCAGCAAACTCACGTGATGCAGTCAGTACTTCGGCATCGTATCCCGGCAAGCCCAGTTCTTCCTCAAAACGCACCCTTTTCTGGTCCGGCAGTTCCGGCAGGGTGTTTCTCATATCCTCAATCCAGTCATCATAAATGACGATTGGGATGAGGTCTGGATCCGGGAAGTATCTGTAGTCGTGTGCTTCTTCCTTGCCTCGCATGGAGTTGGTAATGTTCTTGTTCGCATCCCATAACAGTGTTTCCTGCACCACTTCGCCGCCGTCCAGAAGGATATCCCGCTGTCGCCGCACCTCATATTCAAGAGCTCGTTGAACATTTCTGAAGGAATTCATGTTCTTCAATTCTGTGCGGGTGCCGAACTCTTCCTGGCCGATTGGGCGCAGGGATATGTTGGCGTCACAGCGGAAGCTGCCTTCCTCCATATTGCCGTCGCAAATATCAAGATACCTGAGGGTTGCGTGTAGTTTTTTGAGGTAGGCGGATGCTTCTTCCGGAGAACGGATATCCGGTTCGCTAACAATCTCCATGAGTGGCACACCGGTCCTGTTCAGGTCGACATAGCTATAAGGTTCATGTTCATCATGAATGAGTTTTCCCGCGTCTTCCTCCATGTGAATTCGAGTGATGCCAATACGTTTATGCTGTTCTTCCACATTAATATCTACCCAGCCGTGCTCGGCAATGGGCAGCTCGAATTGTGAAATCTGATATCCTTTCGGCAGGTCGGGATAAAAATAATTTTTACGGGCAAACCGATTCATTTTGTTGATCCGGCAATTGGTGGCCAACGCCATCTTCATGCTATATTCGACAACTTTTTTGTTGAGGACGGGCAGCACGCCGGGCATACCAAGACATAACTCACATGTATTGGTATTAGGTGGTGCTCCAAATGCTGTAGAGCATCCGCAGAATATTTTACTCTTTGTCTTCAGTTGGGCGTGAACTTCAAGCCCGATTACAGTTTCAAACTCCATGTTGTGTAATACTCCGTTAGTTCATAGCCGCCTTGTTCACCCAGGTGCGGACCTTAATCAGTTCGTCGTCCCATTCAGGGCTAACTCTTACTTTGAGAAACGTGCGAAACAGTTCGTTCATGGTCCTGGTCGCCTCTTCCAGCATACCGATTCGTTCAAGAATTCTGCCTTCAATCGCACCAGGGTCCGGGCTTTCTTCCTCTGAGGTCATAGTTTTCGGTACTTTTACATTACGAAATTCGAAAAGGCTGGCCGCCAGGGTAAGGTTCCACTCGTATTCGCCCTGAGCAAGATGAATACGTGCCTGTTCAAGTTTTTTTCCCATAAGCAGGCCGGTGCGTGCCTCCTGCAGTTCCGCCTGCAGGCCTCTGCAGATCAGTTTTTCGAGGGATTCACCCTCGCCCGATTCCAGCAGCATATGCTTTTCCAGGACAACCTGAATATCTCCCTTTCCCGGCAGGTAAATGGTTCCGCCCCGTTCTTCACTTTTGTACCATAGCCAGGTGAGAAACTCCTGACCAAGGAAACGCTTTTCTGAGATGAGATCAACTAAGTCCATTATTTAGGTATCCTATACGAATATATCTGGTGTAATTTGAGCTAGAGCTTCCTGTTCATCATTATCAAGAAGATGGGCGGCTGTGAGAAACGGGATCTGCAGGGTAAGTGTAAGGTTGAATGTCTCCTTGAAAAAATCTTCCAGAATCGCCTGCGCCTTCTGACTTGTAGCAAAGAAGGAGAGGGTACCTTCTGAAAGGTTCCAGCAGAGATCATACACAGAAGGAATAGGAACCGCCTTCTTAACAAGCATCAAACGCATGTTTTCCTTGATCTCCAGGCGATGAGTTCTGCTCAACTTTGGAACCTGTTTTTCCTTTTTGATCCTCTCCTCTTCCTTCTGGGTAAACTTTTTCAGAACAGCAGGGGAAACCTTGCGCTCATCTATGCGCAGTGACAGGACAACGTAGTCACCGGCCGCATACGAAGTATATGCGAAATCGCTGTCAAACATGTTGTCTACCGAGACCCAGCCAATGGAATATTCGTCGAATGTATCGTCAATATCTTTAAAAGAAAAGGCGGCTATGCGTTCTGCGGCAAAATCCCAGAAGTTGTCCGGAATGTCACCATCCACCGAATAACGCACAAAAGTTGATGACCCAGTAAGGAGCCCCATAACAGACCTCGCATAATGATTAATATCGTCTTTTTGGCCTGCATGGGCAGGCAATGAAATATTGCAGGAAAAAGAAGCTTACCATATAGCAAACATGCACGCTGTCCACAAGATATTTTGCGTTTACAGAAAATATCTATCGTGTTGTTTGGCCAAATAGAATAAGAGTAGAAATTATTTATTATTGATCAAAAAAATGACCAGAAATGCTTGACAATAATGCCCTCCTATTGTATCAATAACGGCTTTCAGAAACGGGGGGTCGTTAACTCAGTCGGTAGAGTATCTGCCTTTTAAGCAGAGAGTCGTTGGTTCGAGCCCAACACGACCCACCACACAATTAAGCAATGTACGTCCCCGTCGTCTAGCCAGGTCCAGGACACCGGCCTTTCACGCCGGCGACACGGGTTCGAATCCCGTCGGGGACGCCATTATATAACAAGGAGTTAGATCGAAAGGTCTAACTCCTTTTTTTTGTGGTCATATTCCCTCGTGACCCCCTTTTAGTTACCCGATAAAAGTCATAACAAAACAATGTTAATTTTATATTGACAAATTATTCGGCTGATATATAGTTGCCTGATTAACTATTGTTAGGTTAACTATTAAGGAGTTAAATAATGACCTCTTGTAGAGAAGATTCATTGGGGCGGCAGATATATTTTACGTCCCAGGAGATGCGAAACTTTGCGGAAAAAGTTCTGAAGCCGTTTGATTTGACTTTGGAGCAATTCCATCTTATGAAGAACATGCCTGCCGACTCCGGACTGACACAGCGTGAGATTGGTGAAATTTCGGGGAAAACGGCGGCCAACATGACCAGGATGCTGGACCGGATGGAGACAAAAGACTTGGTGGTACGGCGCGAAAGCCCTGATGACCGGCGGGCTTCGCTTGTTTTTCTGACAGATAAGGGAAGGTCTTTGGTTGAAGAAGTTATTGGAGGATTTGAGAAATTTTCAGCTAGATTGGTTCAAGATGTTTCCGAGAAGGAGCAACAGGTCGTCAGAAGTGCGTTAAAGAAAATAACAGAAAATGTTCAGAAAATGTCAGAAGAATTAGATAATAAATCATAAATGATGTGAGGTGTATTGTGCGAATTTTACATATTTTAATGAGTATTATGATAGCAAGCGCCATTACAGCTTTTGCCCAGGAGCCTCCTCCGGCCAAAGTCGTGGTTGCCAAGGTTGCCCAACAGGATGTGGCTGAAAACCAGTCGTTCATAGGACTGTTTTACTATGACCGTATGAGCCGTGTTTCCTCGGAAGTCTCAGGATTGGTTGAAAAAGTTGAGGTGCGTGAAGGTCGGCGAGTGAAGAAGGGTGCTTCGCTGGTGCGCCTCAACACCGAAATACTCGATAAAGAAATTTCCCTGGCCCGGACACGGGTTGAGCAGATTCAGCTTCGCATACAGCATGCCGAAAAAAATTACAAAAGACTTGATTCCCTCTATGCCCAAGAGGGTGTGAGCGAAAAAGATTACGATGATTCTCTTTTTGAATATCAGAATTATAAAATGGACAAACAGGCGGCAGAAAAGGAACTGGATAAGCTTCAACTCCTGAAGAGGAAAAGCGTTATCAAAGCGCCTTTTGACGGTATTATTCTGGAGAAAAGCGTTGACTCTGGTGACTGGGTACAACAGGGTAAACAGTTAGTGAGTATCGGCTCCACAGATGATCTTTTAGTGCGGGTACCGGTAGCGGAAACCATGCTTCAGTTTGTTGCAGTCGGAGACAAAGTTCCAGTTGTCGTCAATGCCTTTAATAAGGAATTAAGTGGTACAATCGATGATATTGATCCCACTGCGGATGAAAAAACTAAAAACGTGTTTTTGAAGATACGAGTTCCGATGTTGGAAAACATAGCTGAAAACATGTCAGCTACTGTTTTTGTGTCAACTAGTTCTGAGAGACAGCTTGCTATCATTCCCCGCGACGCTTTGGTTAAATTTCAGGGTAAAGATTTTGTCTATACCATTAAGGAAGATAAAGCATCTATTTTGCCAGTCAATATCGTAACCTATCTTGGTGATAAGATTGGAGCGGATAATCCTTACTTCGCAGCAGGTATGCCTGTTGTTGTGGAAGGGAACGAAAGGCTGCGGCCAGACCAGCCTGTAGTTATTGCAGGCGAAAAATAATGGTGTTGACGCCAAAATCACCTGTGACAGAGTGCCTTGTATCTGGTGATTATAGCTTAGCCATCCCAAATAAAAAAGTGAAGAGGGTTATATAAACTCATGGATATTATCAAAGCTTCCATCGGCAAACCGGTAACCGTTATTGTGGCGGTGATTCTGGTGGTCATGTTCGGCCTGGTCGGACTAAATAAACTGCCTGTACAGCTTACACCGGATGTTGAGAGGCCTCAGATAACAGTCAATACCACCTGGGGTGGCGCTACTCCATACGAGATCGAAAAGGAAATTGTCGAGCAGCAGGAAGAATCTTTGAAGGGCCTGCAGGGGCTCACCGAAATGGAGAGTTCCAGTTACAACAGTTACGGTGAAGTAACCATGACCTTCCAGGTCGGAACAGACCTTGACGACGCCCTGTTGAGGGTTTCCAATAAAATGAACGAGGTCGCCGATTACCCTGAAAATGCCGACCAACCTGTTATAGAAGCGGCCGGGGCCCGCACTTCTCCTGTCATATGGATGCTGCTCATGACCAGGCCGGAGAATGAAAATCACATAAACAACTACCGGACGTATTTCGAAGATAATGTCCGCCAGCATATCGAAAGGGTACAAGGGGTAGGATCGCTCCTTGTTTTCGGTGGTACAGAAGATCAACTCCAGGTCACCGTGGATGCCGAAAAAATGGCGCGCCACAACGTTACCATCAACCAGATAATAGGCTCTATACAACAAGCCAACCAGAATGCCTCGGCCGGTGTCCTTGGGTTAGGAAAAAAGAACTACAGGATCCGGACCGTGAGCCAGTTTCAGAATCCCCATGATGCCCTTGATGTGGTCATATTTGACGACGGTATAAAGCGGGTATACCTGCGGGATGTAGCTACCGTTGCCCCCGGTTATGAAAAGGAGGCTGGAGCTATCCTCCATAATGGAGTGCAAGGTATCGTCATTGGGGTCCGCAAGGAGCAGGGCGCTAATGTTTTGGATATGACAGACAGGCTGGAGGAAAAGATTAAATGGCTTAATGAAGGAATACTTGCCAAAAACGATGTCTATATCAACTGGGTTTACGACCAGAGGCCCTATATAAACCGTGCTATAAACCTTGTAAAACAAAACGTACTGATTGGTGGGACCCTGGCCATCTGTGTACTTCTGCTCTTTCTGAGAAGCGTTACCTCCACAGTAACAACAGCTGTGGCCATACCTATATCCGCTATCGGTAGTTTTATATTTCTCTGGGTCATGGGCAGAAACCTCAATGTCGTCAGCCTGGCAGGTATTTCCTTTGCTGTGGGAATGCTGGTCGATAATTCCATAGTGGTGCTGGAAAATATTGACCGGCATAGAAAAATGGGCAAGCAGGCTTTTGCAGCTGCATATGAAGGCGCTAAAGAGGTATGGGGTGCGGTTCTGGCCTCAACTCTAACCACTGTTGCCGTCTTTTTGCCGGTCATTTTTATCCAGGAAGAGGCGGGACAGTTGTTTCGCGACATTGCTATCGCCATCACTTTTTCTATTATACTGAGTCTGTTTGTTTCGGTCTCGGTCATACCCAGTCTGATTCACCAGTTTTATAAACGCAAGAAGCAAAAACCACTGAACCGGCTGCAGCAAAGTATTCTGGGGCCAAAAATTGTTACGGCAATCATGGGATTTTCCAAAATGTGCCTGAAAAATACCGGCACCAGATTAGTCACTGTGGTTCTGTTTACTTCGTTATCTATCGGACTTACAGCCTGGCTGTTGCCTCCGGCTGAGTATCTGCCGCAGGGCAACAGGAACCTGGTTCTAAATATTCTCATTCCGCCACCCGGATATTCTGTTGATAAGCTGAAAGATATGGGACGTTATATATACGAAGAGGCAGAGCCTTATTTTAATGAAGATGGCAAAGATGGCATCCCGCAGATTCATAAGATTTTCTATGTTGGGGCCGACCGGTTCAACCTCTTCGGAGGACTAGCCAAGGATGTTACCAGGGCTAAAGAAATGATTCCTCTTTTCCAACGGATTATGGGCAAGATCCCCGGTATTTTCGGGGTCAGTATACAGGCGGGTATTTTTGAGTCCGGAATTGGCCGGGGACGCACCGTAGATGTCAATATATCTGGCCAGGATATTAATGAGATTGTCGGAGTAGGGCGTGACTTGATGTTTCAAATGATACCGGCCAAATTGGAAAATGCCCAGGTTAGACCCATACCCTCCCTCGAGACGAGTTACCCTGAAGTTCGGATCGTGCCTCACAAGGAAAAGCTTGCCGCCAACGGGCTCACAGAGGCCGATTTGGGCCGCTACGTCGATGTGCTTATGGATGGCCGTAAAATAGATGAATTTCGGCCCGAGGGAGTTAAACAGATTGACCTTGTCGTCAAGGGGGATGATCAGCTCTATTTAACTCCGGAAGATATCTTGGAAAGTACCATTGTCAACAGTTATGGTAACCTGATCAGGGTCGGTGATGTTTCAGAGCTCGAATACAGCCAGGGAATGCCGCAGATAAATCATCTTGAGCGTGACAGGACTGTCACCTTGCAGGTTACTCCACCTGTAACAACTCCACTGCAAACAGCGATGGAAATCATCGAGGATGATATAATCAAGACTCTGCAAGACCAGGGAAAACTGAAAAACCTTCAGGTTACAGTGGGTGGCAACGCTGATAAACTAGATGAAACGAAGGATGCCTTGCAGTGGAACCTTCTTCTGGCCCTGGCCATAACTTACCTGCTTATGGCTGCCCTGTTTGAAAACTTTTTCTACCCATTTGTCATTCTCTTCTCAGTGCCCCTGGCTGCCGCCGGTGGATTTCTGGGGCTGCGGGCGGTGAATGCTTTTATATATCCCCAGGGATTTGACGTACTCACCATGCTGGGATTTATTATCCTGATCGGTACCGTGGTTAATAACGCAATTCTCATCGTTCATCAGTCGTTGAACAATGTACGCTACAACGGGCTCAGCGGTATTCCCGCCATTGAGGATGCGGTGCATACCAGGATCAGGCCGATTTTTATGAGTGCCACAACCAGTGTGCTTGGCATGATGCCATTGGTTCTGTCAACAGGAGCGGGCAGTGAACTGTACCGTGGTCTCGGCAGCATCCTGCTTGGCGGCCTGGCGATGTCGACCGTGTTTACCCTGTTTGTCATTCCCTCCCTGTTGTCATTTTTTATAGGTTTTGAAAGGAGTAGATCTGATGAGACTGTTTAGTATATTGCTAGCATTGTTGGTGCTGTCGGGTACCGCATATGGTGCAAACCTGGTGGAACTGCAGCAGATTGCACTCAGTAAACGTGAGGTTATTGACAGGTTCAAGGCCAACCGCGAAATCAGTAAGCAGAACGAAACAATTGCCAGAAGCGGTTATTATCCTTCTTTAGATGCTTCCTATACGTTGAATCGGCTCCATAAAAGTAATCTGCTTGAAGAAAAAGAAAACAGTGTTGCTTTTGGGGCGCTTACATGGAACCTGTTTTCGGGGCTTCGCGATAAGTATAATCTCAAATCAGCTGTTTTGTTGAAGAGTGCTGATACTTACAGGCTCAAAGGTATACGGCAGGACATTATGCGAAATGTCTCGCTGCGCTATCTTTCAATATTTAATAGGCAGGCAGAACTTCAGGTTGCGGAAGATTTTAATGCCACTCTGCTGAACACCTATAGTGATGCACAAAACCGTTTTAATGTCGGGATTATCAAGAAGAATGATCTGCTCAAGTTCAAGGTAGATCTGGATAATGCCTTTATAATTCTAAAACAGGCACAGGCCGATCTGGCAAAAAGCATCAATCTGCTGCAGCGTGAGATAGATGAAGATATTAAGTTTGAAGAACTGACTTTCACCGAATTTGATCAGCTGCCGATGTTGAAGGAGTATCAACTTTACGAAACGGAAATGCTTAAGAACAGGAGCGAGATATTGGTTCTTCAGGATCTGGCCGAAGCAGCCGAGGCCCAAATAAAAGTGGAATATGCAAGGTATGCACCTAGTCTCGATTTAACGGGGAGTTACCGGAAATATGACGACGATTTTATTAATGGCAGCGGTGATATGGATTTGGAAGAAGTCCGCGGCCAGCTGGCCCTCTCAATTAATCTTTTTGACGGATTTGAAAAATCTTCCCGGGTCAGCAGGGCAAAGCTGGAGGCTCGTGCGATTCGCCACGACCTGGCGGAAATTAAGAATGACTTGACCACGCGGTTGCGCAACCTCTTTCTCGATTATGAAGTAAGTTCAGAAAATGCTGAAGTTGCCCGTGAAAGTATCGTGCAGGCAGAAGAAAACCTGCGGGTCACCAGGCTTTCCTACAAAGAGGGTATCGCTACTGAAACAGATTATCTTGATGCCATCACCAACCTGTCCAGAGCCAGATCTAACTATGTTTCTGCTAAAAGTGAGGTTTTCGCTAACTACTTTGATATTACTAGGGCAGTGGAAGGGTTTTAATCTACACTGGCTTGGCAAAGATATAGAAGATGAAATGTCGGCAGGATCTGTGTTTGCCACTTGCTAGTATTATATCCGAAGTCTTCCCAACTTAAATACTTGCTTATTGTTAAAAAATTAAAAGCAGGTATAAGTCTTACCAATGTAGTTGTGTAGAAGTTCTGATATCAGAAGGATCTAATTTATTTAATTATTTTCGGAATCATTTATTTCTTTGTTTGACTTCTGAAGTTTTATTTTTGTTTTTAGATACGATTTTTTGTACTTGGAATTGTTTGGTTTCAGTTCCACTGCTCTTTTGTATTGTTCGTAAGCAGCAGCATAATTCCCCATTTGAGAATACGAATTTCCCAACCAATAAGCCGCACTTGAGCTGTTTGGTTTTTTTAGTACTCGTTTGTGAGCATAGTGCAGAGCCTCATTGAGATGAAACTCGGCTTTTTCTTGATCATTTAATTGTCTATAGGTAATTGCCTGGGAAATATTTGCCGAAATGCTGGTAGGTTTTTTCTGGAGTCTATTGCGATTAATCCGCAGGGCTTTGTTAATATATTTTTGAGAATTTTCCTGATCTTCCAAGCCTTCGTAACAGAGCGCAAGTTTCCTCTGAATAGAAGGTCTGTTTGGTTCCTTTTTATCGACAAGATGGTAAAGTTTTGCGGCAATTTCCCACCGCTCATAACGTTTGTAACGACCAGCAAATTTTTCCAAACCGTTCTCTAACCTGCTATCTATTTTTGATTTCAGGCGAGGTGAAGAGTAGGAGGCGTATGTGATGCCTGCAGATAGGAATATAACAATTAAGAATATCAAAGAAATTGTTGTAGCTAGCCTGGTGGATATTTGAGTGGGTAATACTGTCAAATTCTCCGGCGTTATGTCGTTGCGATAGGAAAAATAGTAATGTGCCAGGAAAATAGTAAGGGCAAGAGGAATCAGGGTTTCAGCAATTTCAGCCTCATTAAAACCAAATGGCTCAATTTCGAGATAGGCACTCAATACAAAAAATGGCCACAGGTAAATTGGCGGAGAAGGTATGCCTAATTTTTCTATCTTTACAGCTAGCTTCCAACGATGTTTGAGAAAAAAAGGATATAGAAAACCGAAACTAATCAAACCGCAAAAAAGTACATATTCAATAGTTATCTTTAATTCAGTGGCAAAGGGACCTGTAATAAAATTATGGATATTTGTCTCCTGTTGCAGGTTGTGTTTTTGAAAGAAATCAGGTGATGAAATATTAAAAAGACGTTGCCCCCACGAAATCTCTTCCATAACCGTGTAAAAACTGGCCAGTGCAAGAATAATAAAAAAATACCTGAATTTTGATTGGGTAAAAGAAAGCCTTACTGACAATACCAGCACAGAGCAAAAAAACAGGACTTGCGCCCATTCTCCAACAAGGTCTTCGTATGTAGCAATCATGTAGGCAACAGGGAAGTTGAAAGCCATTATTAAATAAGAGCTGACAATAATGACAAACAGTAACATTGCTGTTACAAGATGTGTTTTTCCGTTACCCATATTGCAACTGTACCATACAAAAATAAGGGGGCCCAGAATTATAGGCCCCCTTACTTAATGATTTAAATTTGAGGAAGGAAAACAGCCTTCCATGTTTTCTTAGCGCCTTAGATACCCATCATAAGATTTCATTTTGTAGGATCCTGAATCACTTTCATCAGACTCTGAGTCACTGCTATCGGATTCACAGTCACTACTATCAGACCATGAATCACTGCTGTCAGATGAGGAGTCACTGCTATCGGATCCGCAATCATTCATGACGTAACCTGGATCACATGCACAGGTATAATCGTTTCCTGAATGTGAATCAGATTTGTCATACATTTTGTCACAGTTGTCAGATCCTGAATCACTACTGTCAGACGATGAGTCACTGCTGTCAGAACCTGAATCACTGCTATCAGAACCTGAATCACTGCTGTCTGACGATGAGTCACAGCCGCCATACATTTTATCACAGTCGTCAGATCCTGAGTCGCTGCTATCGGATTCGCAGTCACTGCTATCAGAGGATGAATCACAGCCGCCATACATTTTATCACAGTCGTCAGAACCTGAATCACTGCTGTCTGACGATGAGTCACAGCCGCCATACATTTTATCACAGTCGTCAGATCCTGAATCACTGCTGTCTGATCCGTAACACTTATCATTTGGATCAGGACATTTACAGGTCCTGTTGCATTCGATAGTGTCACGATGTGGTGCGCACATTCTGCCGTTGTTATAATTATCCAGCATCATGTGCCAAGTTTTAGCATCCATGCTCCATGCTTCACTGCAGGATTTAACCATTTTTTCGAAATCACGGTCACACATCCAGTCGTCAGCATAATCAATCGTATCCATGATACAGCTGAAATCGTTGCCAATCATAACATTAAGCTTAGCAGCGACTAATTGTGCAAACATAGAGTATGTTTTGTTGCCTTTAACAGGATGACTCATGGCATCAATTGCAACATCTTTATCGATTTCCATGTTACAAATAACTACAGGATCATCCTTGGGCCATGCATCAGGATGGTTTTTCCAGTATCCGGGTGAACCGGTGCCTGGAGGACAAACATCTTCTTCCATGCAGAATTCATCACAGCCGTCGCCAGGCATAGTGTTTCCGTCGTCGCACTCTTCACCAAAGTCAAGATGGCCGTCGCCGCATTTCGGTTCGATCATGCACATCTTTGAACAACCGTCTCCAGAAGTCATGTTGCCGTCGTCACACTCTTCACCTGGATCGAGGTTGCCATCAC
>CALZHP010000051.1 GCA_945787325.1 uncultured Desulfobulbaceae bacterium | reverse complement strand
GCTTATGTCGGTACCGGTGTTAACCTTTTAGATATCTGTCTTGCAGATCGAGAGGTTTTTGGTGATCTTGGCATATGTTCCGGAACTGAAATCAAATATTTTGATACGAAAAAAATGAACATGCAAACGGAGTTTTTACTTAAGAATAGTCTTTCTGACAAGATCGAGGGTATTTTACTTCAAAATAATGTTGCATGTAAAAAAGGTGGTTTTGTAACAGTAAGTTGTACCAGCGGCACAAGGAAACGGGGTGATTATCTTCGCAATAAACACCAAGCCTTCTGTGAGAATATGGAAGGAGCTGCAGTAGCAAGGGTGTGCAATGAATTCAAGCTTCCTTGTGTTGAGCTACGCTGTATCAGCAACATGGTGGAAGACAGAGATACAAGTAAATGGGAAATTGAAGAGGCAAGCAGGAAGTCTGGTGAAACGACAGCACTTGTAATGAATGCCTTAAACTCAGGGATATAAAATGCTGGATAGGAAATTGACAATTGGTTATTCACCCTGCCCGAACGATACATTTATTTTTTACGCGTTTATGCACGGCAAGGTCCCGCTTGATCAGATACATTTTGAAATGCCCCAGCATGAAGATGTTGAAACATTAAATGCCTGGGCTTTGGAAGGAAGGCTTGATATTACCAAACTATCATTTCACGCGTTGGGGCATGTTCTTGATAAATATGTGCTTCTTTCCTCCGGCGCAGCTCTGGGACGCGGTTGCGGTCCCTTGCTGGTAGCAAAGGAACCCGTGAACTATAATGAATTACAAGTGAAGAAAATAGCCATTCCTGGGCGGTATACGACTGCCGCAATGCTGGTTCGACTGTTTGCCCCGCAATGCCATAATTTAGTTCCCATGCGTTTTGATGAAATTATGCCTTCCATTGCCTCAGGAGAAGTTGATGCGGGCGTGATCATTCATGAAAGCCGATTTACTTATCAAGAACTGGGGCTGCTCTGTGTGCAGGATCTCGGGGCGTGGTGGGAGGAGGTTTCTGGCTGTCCAATTCCCCTGGGAGGTATAGCTGCAAAAAGATCTCTTGGTAATGAGGTTATTAAAAATGTTGAAACTGCAATTAGGAAGAGTGTGCTCTGGGCACAAAATCATCCTGATCAATGCAGGAATTATATTCATCAGCACGCCCAGGAGCTAGATGATTCAGTTATCCAAAACCATATTGAACTATATGTTAACAATTTTTCTGTTGATATCGATACTGAAGGAAGGGATGCTATTGAAACATTGCTGAAAAAAGGACATGAAGTTGGAATATTTTCCAGGCATTGGCACTCAATTTTTGTACCTTGAAACCTGCTATTTGCATATCCATCTCACCTGTACGAAAAATATAAAATAAATGTCTGCCGAAAAACGAATGTTTTCCTAGTTAAAACTTGGGTTGACAAGTTTCAGCAAGGTCTATATATTCCATAATTCTTTTGATTCGGTTTACCACTAATTAATGTAGATTTTTTCGAAAATATAAACTCATACGATTAAGGATTTTGATTTATGAAAGTTACAGGCGCGCAGGCAATGATGAAATGCCTGGAAGAGCAGGGCGTTGAAGTCATTTTCGGATTTCCAGGCGGGGCAGTCATTGATATCTATGATGAACTGATGAAAACGGATATTCAGCACGTTCTGGTTCGTCACGAACAGGCAGCCGTACACGCCGCCGATGCTTATGGACGTGTAAAAGGTGATGTTGGTGTTGCTTTGGTTACTTCAGGTCCCGGAGCTACCAACACCGTAACAGGAATTGCTTCTGCATATATGGACTCAATTCCCATAGTAGTTTTTACCGGTCAGGTTCCTACCGCACTTATCGGCAACGATGCATTTCAGGAAGTTGATATAGTTGGTATTACCAGGCCGTGTACGAAGCATAACTACCTGGTAAAAAATGTTGAGGATCTTGTACCCACCATCCGGGAAGCATTTCACATAGCAAGAACAGGAAGACCGGGCCCGGTTTTGATCGATTTGCCCAAAGATGTTGTTGCGGCAAAAATTAAATTTCCCGAGCCCAAACCGGTTAAGATGCAGTCGTATCGCCCCACGTATGAACCGCATCCAGGTCAGATCCAAAAAGCATGTAAGGCGATGCTGAAAGCCAAGAAACCTGTTGTATACGCAGGTGGCGGTGTTATTGCTTCCAACTCCAATGAAGAGCTGACAGAGTTGGCCAAGAACCTGCACATGCCGGTGACCATGACACTTATGGGGCTTGGCGGATTTCCCGGTACTGACCCGCTTTCTCTCGGAATGCTGGGAATGCATGGTACATACACAGCCAACATGGCTGTGGCTAACTGTGATCTCCTGATCGCAGTTGGAGCACGTTTTGATGATAGAGTAACCGGAAAAATTGACGCATTTGCTCCTAATGCGAAGATCATTCATGTTGATATTGACCCGACATCCATAAGTAAAAACGTTGGTGTTGATATCCCAATTGTTGCAGATTGTAAGCATGCACTTGCAGCAATGAACAATTATTTAAGGACCAGTGCTGATTTTGATAGTGATGATCTTAAAGAGAAACATACACCATTCTTAAGCCAGATTGATGAATGGAAGAAAAAACATCCGCTTGGGTATATTCAGGATGATGAAAAGATAAAACCCCAGTTTGTAGTTGAAAAACTTCACCAACTCACTAAAGGGGATGCCATAATCACCACTGAAGTTGGCCAGAACCAGATGTGGGCGGCTCAGTTTTATCATTTTAACCATCCACGTGCTTTTATGACTTCCGGTGGCCTCGGAGTTATGGGATATGGTTTCCCAGCAGCGATAGGGGCACAGATGGCAGCACCTGATCGTACCGTTATTGATGTTGCCGGTGATGGCAGCATCCAGATGAACATTCAGGAACTGGCTACAGCAAGGCAATATAAATGCCCTGTTAAAATTGCTATTCTTAATAACAGTTATTTAGGCATGGTTCGACAGTGGCAGGAATTGTTTTATGATAAACGATATTCCGGAACAGATATTGAGGTGGCCCCTGATTTTGTTAAGCTTGCTGAGGCATACGGTGCAGTAGGTTTACGGGCTTCAAAACCCAGTGAAGTTGAACCTGTAATTAAAGAAGCGTTGGCAACGAATAACACTGTAATAATGGATTTTGTCATTTCCAGGGAAGAGGGCGTTTATCCAATGGTTCCAGCCGGTAAGGCTACAACGGAAATGTTATTGGTCTAATTAGCGAACTTTTAATTGCTCTTAGTTGAAAGAGGAGAATAATAGGTAAAAATATGAAACATACCATATCTGTTTTACTGCAAAACAAACCAGGTGTCCTGTCTCGTGTTACAGGCCTTTTCAGTGGCCGCGGTTTCAACATTCAGAGTCTCAGCGTAGCCGAGACACTTGATGAGGGCATATCCAGCCTTACTCTTGTGACTGCAGGCGATGACAACATTATCGAACAGATTACCAAGCAACTTCACAAGTTGATTGACGTAATCAAGGTAATAGATGTTAGTGAAACCGATTTTGTTGAAAGGGAAATGGTAATTATTCGGGTAAATGCAGAATCTCACACACGTGCCGAGGTACTTCGTATCATAGATATATTTCGCGGCAAGGTTGTAGATGTAAGTCCCAAAAGCTATGCAGTTGAAATAACCGGTTCGGTCAGCAAGGTTAAAGCTGTTATCGACATTTTAAAGCCGATCGGCATTCAGGAAATAGTTCGCACCGGGACAATTGCTATGGCACGAGCAAAAAAATCTTAACGATTTTATTTACATAAAACTACTTCAAGCCTTTTGCCGTGACTGCTTCGGTAAAAGGCTTTTTAGTAATTATATGGCTGAAGTTGTGCAATTTATTTATATGTATTAATGAGTTACTAACTTAATAAACAAAAAACAACTATAATATTATGATTACTCCACAAGTTCCTGTTGCCCGTGAAGGCTACCCTTTTATTGCTATTGCTGCTTTTGCAACTATTGTAATTGCCATTATCGGCTATGATCTCATTGCATTACTGGGTCTGTCCCTTACTGCATTTATCCTTTACTTCTTCCGCGATCCGGAAAGGGTATGCCCTGAAGGAAATGATGTGCTTGTTTCACCGGCTGACGGTAAAGTGATATCAATTGAGAAGGTGTTTGATGACAAATTCGTAAAGGAACATGTCTATAAGGTCAGTATCTTTATGAATGTTTTTAATGTACACGTAAATCGGATACCATTTAGAGCCCGAGTTGATCAGGTAATTTACTCGCCTGGTAGTTTTTACGCAGCCAATACCGAACAGGGGGCACTTGAAAACGAGTATTGTGCTGTAATCCTTTCCACGCCCTTGAATAAACGACTGGCAGTTGTCCAGGTAGCGGGGCTTCTCGCCAGAAGAATTGTCTGTTGGGCGACAAAAGGAGACGGCCTGGAACGGGGACAGCGTTTTGGTCTAATACGTTTCGGATCCAGGGTTGATCTTTACATTCCTCAGCAAGTGCAGTTGGAAGTTACAGCAGGTCAAAAGGTAAGGGCGGGAGAAACTGTTCTTGGTTATTTTGTTACAAACTAACTACTGGTTATAGCTTTCAGAATTACTTATATTTGCTTATATCTTGTTTGAGGTTTTTTATTAAATCTGACGAGGTCTTTATTTATGAAGAGTTCATCTGAAACAACAAAAGCCCAGAAAAAGACGGTTCCAAGTGCAAAGGTTTACCTATTGCCCAGCCTTTTTACTACGGCAAGCCTGTTCAGTGGCTTTTTTGCAATAGTATCAGCGGTAAACAGCAATTTTTTCCATGCTGCGATTGCCATTATAATTGCTTCTATTTTCGATGGAATTGACGGACGAGTTGCAAGGCTGACTGGTACGACAAGTAAATTCGGAATGGAATACGACTCATTATGCGACCTTGTTTCGTTTGGGGTGGCGCCGGGTTTGCTTGCCTACTTATGGGCCCTTGCACCTTTTGGAAGATATGGCTGGTTGGCCGCTTTTCTTTATGTGGCAACAACAGCTTTAAGGCTTGCCCGCTTTAATTCGGTTGACTCTACAAGTACGAAAAATTTTGTGGGGCTGCCATGCCCGGCCGCAGCAGTGATGATTGCTACAACCGTTCTTTTCTTCCATTTTCTCGGAGCCACCGGAACAGTTAAACATTTGGCCATATTGGTCCAGGTTTATGTATTATCGTACCTGATGGTCAGTACTTTTACGTATTTCAGTTTTAAACATCCTGAAACTAACAAAGCTAAAACCTTTCATGTCTTGGTCGCTATGGTACTTATCTTCATTGTAGTTGCAACGGAACCTCCTGTGACTTTGTTTATGTTAGGCATAGCTTACACACTATCCGGACCAGTTTATTCAATATTTAAACTGGTAGCGAAAAAGAAAGAAGTAGTCGAAGACAAGAAGAACAGCTTATATTCTCAGCAATAAAATCTATTTGTAATTATGGGTACAATTGAGGAACAGTAATGTCCGATAAAATTTATATATTTGATACAACTTTACGTGATGGTGAGCAGTCTCCCGGTGCCAGTATGAATATGCAGGAAAAGTTCCGCCTGGCCCAGCAGCTTGTTAAACTAAACGTAGATATTATTGAGGCCGGATTTCCAATTGCTTCATCCGGCGATTTCGACTGTGTGAAAAATATTGCGGATAATGTAAAGGAAGTTCAGGTTGCCGGACTGGCACGCTGCAATAAAAAAGATATTGATACTGCCTGGGATGCCCTTAAAAAAGGCAGCAATCCCAGGATTCATACTTTTCTTGCGACTTCAGATATACATATGAAATATAAGCTGAAGATGGATCGTGACCAGGTACTTTCACTGGCTGAAGACTCGGTTAAATATGCTTCAAAGTATACCAGCAATGTTGAGTTCTCGGCTGAAGATGCTTCTCGAAGTGATCTGGATTTTGTCTGTACAGTGTTTGAAGCAGTTATAAATGCCGGTGCAACTACGTTGAATTTTCCAGACACAACCGGATATGCGCTGCCTAATGAATTCGGCAACCAGATCCGATATCTAATGGAGAATATTCCCAACATCGATAAGGCTGTGTTGAGTGTCCACTGTCACAATGACCTCGGCCTTGCTGTAGCAAATTCGCTGGCAGCAATAAATAATGGTGCACGACAGGTAGAATGCACAATTAATGGCATTGGAGAGAGAGCCGGAAACACAGCCATGGAAGAATTGGCGATGGTTATCCGTACGCGAGCCGACCAGATGACAGTACATACCGATCTGGTTACTGAGAATATTTATCCCAGCAGCAGGATGGTAAGTACGATAACAGGGATGCCTGTTCAGCCCAACAAAGCTATTGTCGGTGGAAATGCTTTTGCACATGAGTCTGGAATTCATCAGGACGGTGTTCTGAAAGAGCGAACAACCTACGAAATCATGGATCCCGCTGACATTGGATTGTCTAAAGGAAACCTTGTTCTTGGAAAACATTCAGGCCGTCATGCTCTTAAAAGCAGGATTGAAATTCTAGGTTACAACCTGAAAGACGATGAATTAGACAGGGTGTTTGTCCGCTTCAAGGAACTTGCAGATGTAAAAAAAGACATGTTTGATGAAGATCTGGAAGCTATACTCATGGATGAGGTGCTTCGCATACCTGAAACGTATAAATTGGTTTACATGGGGGCGATGAGCGGCAGTAAGGCCTTGCCAACCGCATCCGTCCGCCTGGAGATAGACGAGGAGGAAGTTGAAGCATCAGCAATAGGTGTTGGACCCATTGATGCTACTTTCAGGGCTATTGCCATTCTTACCAAGACAAAAAGCAAGCTTCTTTATTTTGCTGTCAGTTCTATAACAGGCGGCACAGACGCGCAGGGCGAAGTGATGGTAAGAATTGAGGGAGATGATGGTAAGATAGTAGTGGGGCAGGGGGCAGACCCTGATATTACCACAGCGGCGGCAAGGGCTTACCTTAATGGTTTAAACCGCCTCATTTATCTTAAAAAAGAAACTGGAAGTAAGAATAAATAGTTTTAATAACAATTAAACCGAATTATGCAGACATGCCTGTATATTCATTTCAGGCATGTCTTTTCTCATTGATATACCTGGTTAAAGTCTACTATTGATGCTCTCGTAAAAAGTATTGTTATGGCGAAGCAAAAATTTCGATATACAAGAAGTAGTGGAGTCGAAGGCGCGGAGGCCCGCCTAAGGCGGGTCGAGGACCTGAGAACCCGTTACGACGCAGTAGATCGGACTTTTTGCGACGCCATTACTATTAGTATTTGATCTTATATCAGACCGGATTGTTTTCAAAAAAATATACTAAAGGAAGGAGAAAATGGGAGAAACATACAGGATTGCTGTTATTGGAGGGGATGGAACCGGACCCGAAGTTGTTGCTGAGGGATTGAAGGTGCTTCATGCGGCGGCTGCCAAGTTTGATTTTAACCTGGAGTTGACGGATTTTGATTATGGTGGTGACCGCTACCTGAAAACAGGAGAAGTACTTCCAGAAAACGCTGCTGAAGAACTTGCTAAAAATCAGGCTATTTTTCTTGGAGCAATTGGTCACCCTGATGTGAAGCCAGGAATTCTCGAAAAAGGTATTTTGCTGAATTTGAGGTTTGCACTTGATCAATACGTAAATCTTCGACCAGTTATTTTATATCCAAATGTGGACACCCCATTGAAGGATAAAGGGCCTGAAGATATTGAT
Source organism: uncultured Desulfobulbaceae bacterium (assembly GCA_945787325.1). Lineage (GTDB taxonomy): Bacteria > Desulfobacterota > Desulfobulbia > Desulfobulbales > BM004 > CALZHP01. The sequence continues at coordinate 12,456 of CALZHP010000051.1, read as the reverse complement.
TTTGTTGTAGTAAGAGAAAACACTGAAGGCCTCTATGCAGGGGCGGGTGGGGTTTTAAAAAAGGGTACCCCTGATGAAGTTGCCGTTCAGGAATCAATCAACACCAGAAAAGGCGTCGAGAGGTGCATTCGTTTTGCTTTTGATTATGCCCGAAAACGAAACAAGAAAAAGAAAGTGACGCTTTGTGGGAAAACTAACGTTCTTACATTCGCATTTGATCTCTGGGAAAGAGCATTCTATGAGGTTGCAAAAGAATATCCGGATATCGAGACCGATTATGCTCATGTCGATGCAACATGTATGTGGATGGTGAAAAATCCGGAGTGGTTTGATGTAATTGTAACAGATAATATGTTCGGTGATATAATAACCGATCTCGGTGCCATGATTCAGGGTGGTATGGGAATAGCTGCAGGTGGCAATATTAACCCGGAAGGGGTCAGCATGTTTGAACCTATTGGCGGCTCCGCGCCTAAATATACAGGGCAGAATGTGATTAACCCTCTGGCGGCGATTGGTGCAGCACAGATGATGCTTGACTACCTGGGTGAAAGTGAGGCTGCAGACGCGGTTGATAAAGCCATTCGCAATGTGGTAGCAGATAAACTGAAAAGCCTCTCAGCAGGCAAAATGGGTTATGGAACCAGTGAAGTCGGCAATCTAGTTGCTGAATTAGTATAATTAGTTATTACGTATGAAAGGAATGTAGAAATGAACCAGGGAAAGAACAAATACAATGTTGCTGTTGCAGGTGCTACAGGAGCAGTAGGTGGTGCTATGCTTGAAGTGCTTGAGCGCTGCGATTTTCCGTTAAATGAATTAAGATTGCTGGCATCAGCAAGATCTGTTGGTAAAAAGCTGAAATTCAAGGGGCAGGATATTGAAGTTCAGGAGCTTACCATGGATGCATTTTCCGGTATAGATATTGCCCTGTTTTCAGCCGGAGCAGCCAGATCCTTGCAGTTCGGGCCAGCAGCCGCAGCTGCTGGAGCAGTTGTTGTTGACAACTCGAGTGGTTTTCGCATGGACCCTGATATTCCTCTGGTTGTCCCGGAAGTCAACCCGCATGCCATCGCACAGTACAAAAAAAGAGGAATCATTGCCAATCCGAATTGTTCAACTATTCAGATGTTGGTGGCACTGAAACCTATCCACGATGCCGCAGGAATAAAACGCATTGTCGTATCAACATATCAGGCGGTTTCCGGTAGTGGCGCCAAAGCCATCGAAGAGCTGAAAGGTCAGGTAATGGATTACGCTGCTGGTAAAAAGATGGAAAATTCTGTTTACCCGCACCAAATTGCATTTAACTGTCTGCCTCATATAGACTCCTTCCTGGATAACGGATACACCAAGGAAGAGATGAAGATGGTAAATGAGACCCACAAAATTTTTGAGGACAGCAGTATAGGGGTTACTGCTACCACTGTTCGTGTTCCTGTTTTTTACGGACATTCAGAATCCATCAATATAGAAACCAAAAACAAGTTAAGCGCTGAAGATGTAAAAGAGCTTTTGAGACATGCAACAGGTGTAAAGCTGGTCGATGATCCACACAATAATAAGTATCCACTGGCAATAGATTGTGCAGGTCAATTTGAGACATTGGTCGGTCGAATTCGCGAAGATGAGTCAATTGATAACGGTATCAATATGTGGGTTGTTTCAGATAATATTTTAAAAGGTGCAGCATTAAATGCGGTGCAAATTGCTGAAGTAGTGGGAAGGGATTATCTGTAATTGCGAATAATCAGCGGAAGTGCTAAAGGGCGAAAGTTGATAAGCCCACCTAAAACACCCGGCAGGGAAAAGTTAAAACCAATTATACGGCCAACTTCCGATCGTTCCCGTGAGGCATTATTTAATATTCTTGGGCGAAGAGTTATCGATGCCACTGTTCTGGACCTTTTTGCCGGGACAGGTGCTTTGGGACTCGAGGCTTTGAGCCGTGGGGCATCTTCAGCTTTATTCGTTGATTCTCACAGACAAGCGCACCAATTGATAAGAAAAAATATTGAATTATGCGGTGTTGGTGAAAGAGCAACCATCATCAAACACGACCTGTTGAAGAGTCTGCATTTTTTGAAAGAGCTTGCTCCCGATAGTGGATTTAATGTTATTTTTGCAGACCCACCCTACAGAAAAAGAATAATTCCCCATTTGCTGGAGAAATTACTAAAAGCGGATCTTGTACATACTAAGGGGCTAGTAATTGCTGAAGATGCGTCCGGAGAATCTATTCCTGATCACATTGGAAGCCTTCTGCTTGTTGACAAACGCAGCTATGGAGAGAACAGTTTCTGGGTATTCAAGATGAAGGAGGAATGTTAAATGACAACTGATAATGAATCTATCGTCGCTCCGGGGACACCTGAGTCAATCGCAGTTTACCCTGGTACATTTGATCCGATTACCAACGGGCACCTCGATATAATAGAGCGCGGACTCCATTTGTTTGATCGCGTAATTATTGCTGTTGCTGTTAATGCAGAAAAAGAGCCTTTGTTTCCGCTGGAAGAACGCCTGCAGATGATCAGGGATTGCTTTCCAAATGACAAGGAGAGAGTCGAAGTTAACAGTGTATCGGGTCTGCTGGTAGATTATGCCTTTAAACAAGGTGCAAAAGCTATTATCAGGGGTTTTAGAGCAGTTTCAGATTTTGATTATGAATTTCAGCTTGCCTTGATGAACAGAAGGTTGGAAAGGGAAGTGGAAACTGTTTTTCTGATGACCGGATTTCGCTGGATTTTTATAAGTTCCAGTATAATTAAAGACGCCGCAAGACATGGCGGTGATGTAAGCGGTTTGGTACCAGATCATGTGCGGGAAATGCTGCAGGAAAAGTATTTAGCCGGATGATTTGGTACTGTTTTAATGTGAGTAAAAGACAATAAATTAGATCGTAAACTACCCTATAATTTCGATAATCTTGTCAGAAATTTCACGCATATTGAATGGCTTTTGAATAAAACCTTCACATCCTTTGTCCAGGATTTTTGAAGCTTCACCATCAAGGCTGTAACCGCTCGAAAGAAGAACTTTGACGTATGGGTCAGTATTTTTCAGCAAGTCATAAGTTTCCCCGCCACTCATTCCCGGCATTACAACATCGAGGATAACAAGTTCTATTTCATCCTTGCAATCGTTATAAATATCCACAGCCTCCTTACCGTCTTTGGCAATTAAAATATTATAACCAAGCTTTTCCAGCATTTCACCGCTGATTTCGAGAATTTCCTTCTCATCATCAACAAGAAGAATTGTTTGAGCTTTATCTTCTGTTGATATAACTCCATGTTCATCTGTTGTTATTTTCTGGTCTGTAGCAGGGATATAAATATGAAAGCTCGTGCCATTTTTGCGATCTGACTCAACATCAATATATCCGCCGTAACTTTTAACGGTACCATATACGGATGCCAGGCCTAGGTTGGAGTCGTAATATTTCTGGGTAACATTTATAAGAGGTTCAAAAATAAACTCCATCGTATTTTGGCTTAAAACCCGACCGGGATCTGTAATTGTGAGTAATACATAGTTCCCCTTCTTGGGTGTATATTTTTTCCCCTTGATTTTTTCATCAGTGACATTTGAGGTTTTTAGGATCAGCTTTCCACTGCAATGTTTTTTATTAGAAACATAAACACATAAGTTAAAAAGCATTTGTTCTATCTGGCTTATATTTGCCTTGACCAGATAGATGCTTGGATTGAGATTTTGCTCAATAATTACTTCCTTGTGTTTTTTACAAGAGGTTTCTGAGGTATTCTCAATGAGTTTATTCAGGTTTATGGTCTTTACTTCGTATCTTTCTTCCTTTGCTTGAATTAAAAGATGAGATGTCAATCTTGTTCCACTACGAATATGTTTTTCAATATTAACAAGCCGTTCGTGTAGGGGATCAGAGGGCTCAACATCGATCAGCATAAGAGATATATTGCCCTGAATAGCCATGAACAGGTTATTGAAGTCGTGAGCGATACTTGCTGCAAAGTCTTTTTGCAACTCGGCTTCAAATTTTATTTTTTCCTCGTCAAGCTTGCCGAGTTTGTGAATGTTTCGCTCAAGCTTTCTTATTCGTCTCTCGAGTTGTTCATATGTAGGTTTTTTTGACATATTGGTTCCTAGAGGGCAAAAAAAAACAGTGTCGTTTAAGACACTGCATTATTCACATAAACAAACGTCTCTCTTTTTATGTATAATAAAGTCTACCCTGAGGTGGTTTTTCATACAACAACTACAAAACGATTTTGATGAAAAATTAAGCTTCACCTGTGGTGTGATTTACAATAAAGTCGTTCAATAGTGAAAGCTGCTCTTCTGATAGATTTCCAAACTCAAGACCACACTGTCTTTCAGTGATAAAGCTGAAAGGAATATCCTTTTCAACTTCAAAATCAGACACGGTTGCCTTGATTGGCACCTTCGGAAGATAAAAGTCATCGTCTGCAAGAAGGATATCAAGCTCAAATGTATTGCTTTGCCAAACTTCATCATCCACGTATCTTACGGATATGCCGCCTTTACTGATATCCATAATTTTGCCAATTTTAATGGTTGATGATATGGGAACTGCAACCACTCCATCCTGAACAAGATATCTTTTAAACCTCCTACGCTCAACAATATCACTTTTATCTGACATCCTGTTCTCCATGAATGGTTGCTGTAGATTGGAGTGAAAATTCAAAAAACAGTCGAATTATTAATTTTATAACAACTATATATACCATTAAAATAACAAAAAATAAATACACTCTTAACAAAATGTCGCAAAATTACAACAACCTTCTTTATTTTTTAATACGGAAGGCGACAATAATGGAACATTAGTTAATTATTACAAATAATTAACTATTTATCCTGGGAAATCAGTTTTCCGTGAAGTGAGCAGAACTCGTTTATGAGTTTTTTGCGGTCCTTGAGATTCATCCTGAAGTAAATAGGACTTAGCATTAATATTTTTACTGCCTCACGTACCGTCATTACGAGTTGCTCCCCATCCCCCCATTAAAAATAAATAGCTCAATATAATATTTTAATTGTGCAATATTTGTTCCTGATATTACAAAGAAATTTTTCCGTAATCAATGTTAAATATCATTAGTGATATCAGTTAGTAAAGAATATTGTCTATTGTTTAGTATATTAGATATGGAAACCTTCGTCCTGAAATGTGGATTATGTAAATGTTGTTTCCGGCAAATCGGAAATAAAATATTTTTATTTATAAAATAGTGGGTTGTTATAAATGCACATCTTGTAAAGACTTTTTATAAATCAACTTTCTTAAAACATAATGCGGTTTCTCTGTGATTGATGTTAATAAGTTTTTGTCGATAATCGAGTCAACCCTTGACTGCACAGGTAAAATTGATTATTCGTATGTGGTTGCAGCGAGAGTGGCGGAACTGGTAGACGCACTGGATTTAGGATCCAGCCCACTATGTGGATGGGGGTTCAACTCCCCCCTCTCGCACCAAAGAATAAAAAGATTAGTTATCTATAGTTAAGATCTGATTATAATAAGATATTAAATAGACACTAAATTGTTAAATTCATTTCGACCGGTTAATGCTTTTATTCACTGCATAGAGCAGTATTTCTATATGCAAAAGAAAGCTTACGGTCATTCTATGTTTCTTAAAATAACCCATGAAAATACCTGATGCGCTTCAATGTATTAAAAGTATTAGTGGTCATTTGATGCAACAGATAAACTTGGAGACAAGTTATTACGATTTTATCGTAACAATTATATACGTATTGACCAGTATTGAATCAATACATAATTTAAAAGGATGGAGCAAATGCAAGTAACAGTTGAAGAAGTGAATGAACTTACCAAAAGATTGAAAATAACACTTCCTGAAGAGGAGGTTTCAAAAGAACTTAACGCCGCGTTTAACAAGCTTAAATCGGACGTTAAACTCAAAGGTTATCGGAAAGGAAAAGTTCCCCGTACAATCCTTGAAAAAAACTACGGTCAACAGGTTAAAGCTGAAGTAGGGGAGAAGTTGATTCAAGCCACCTATTTTGATGCGGTAGAACAGGAAAAGTTGGACGTAGTTGTTCACCCGGACGTAAAATCTGTTGATTTTGAAGATGAAGGGACTTTCAAATACGAAGTCGAGGTAGATGTTCGTCCTCAGTTTGAATTGAAAGATTACAAAGGTTTGGAAATTGAAAAACCTGAATCGAAAGTCAGCGAAGAGGAAGTTAATGAGGAACTTGAAAGGCTTCGCAAGGAAATGGCACCCCTTAAAAGTGTTGAAGACCGTTCGGTAGCAGAGAACGATATCTGTATAGTTGATTTTCAGGGGTATCATGAAGGCCAGCCAGTTAGCCAGGTTCGTGGTGAGGACACATCCATTGATGTAGGTTCGGGGCGACATGGAAAAGGATTTGAAGATATCCTTATCGGTTTAAATAAGGGCGATGAAGTTGACCGCGAAGTAGATTTCCCTGCAGATTCTCCAAGCCCTGTTCTAGCTGGTAAGAAAATTGAATTTAAAATTGCAGTGAAGGATGTCAAAGAGCGCATCATGGCCGATCTTGATGATGAATTCGCCAAGGATGTTGGTGAAGAATTCGAGACGATGGACGCACTTAAAGAGCATGTCCGAAACAAGAAAATTACCGAAAAGGAAGAAGCACAGGAAGGTGACATCTCAGACAGGATTATGCAGAAACTTGTAGCTGAAAATCCATTCGAAGTTCCGGCACGTCTTGTGCAATATGAAATTGATGAATATTTAAAGCAGATGGAAGAGACATTAAAGCGCAGTGGTATGACCCTCGAATCAGCCGGGATAAACCGTGAAGAAGCAGCGGAACACCACAAAGAAGCTGCCGAGAAACGGGTGCGCGGTGATTTTATCCTCAAAAAAATATCCGAGCTTGAGGAAATGAAACTGGAAGAAGAAGATATTAATAACGGATTTGGCAGGATCGCCAAGCAATATAACATGACAATTGATGAGGTTAAGGGTTATTTTAAGAGCCGTGAGGATATGATGCCTTTTTTAAACGAGCTTCTTAATGAAAAAATCCTTAGGTTGTTAAAAGACGAAGCTTCATTCAAGATTGTTGAAGAAGCAGACGATAATGAAGAAAAGTCTCAAGATAAGTCAGCAGGAGAATAAACATGGCCCTCATACCTATGGTGGTTGAACAGAGTCCACGTGGTGAACGCGCGTATGATATTTATTCGCGGCTTCTCAAAGAGCGTATTATATTTCTTGGAACAGGTGTTAACGATGACATCTCAAGCCTTATAATAGCGCAGATATTATTCCTGGAAGCCGAGGATCCGGATAAAGATATAATTTTTTACATAAACTCTCCTGGCGGCTCGGTAACAGCCGGTATGGCAATATATGATACAATGCAATATGTAAAATGCGATATCTCAACTCTTTGCATGGGGCAGGCGGCAAGCATGGGAGCCTTGCTCCTTGCTGCCGGTACAGCAGGAAAGCGCTATGCACTGCCAAACTCACGTATACTCATTCACCAGCCAATGGGAGGGTATCAGGGACAGGCCACAGAAATTGATATTCACGCACAGGAAATACTCAGGATGCGTGAAGATTTGAACAAAATACTTGCTAATCATACAGGTCAGAATATCCGAAAAATAAAGAAAGATACTGACCGTGATTATTTTATGACTGCCCTTGAGGCTAAAAAATATGGTATAGTTGATAAAGTTCTTGCTAAAAGGTCTCACCCAGAGGAGGACTCCTGACCATGACCAAAGATAAAAATGAAGACAAGGATCTTTCCTGCAACTGTTCCTTTTGTGGAAAAAGCCAGGATGAAGTTACCAAGCTCATAGCAGGCCCGGCCGTTTACATCTGTGACGAATGCGTTGACCTGTGTAATGAGATCGTCCAGGAAGAAGGTGAAAAACTAGATGCAGAAGGATCTCCCTTTGGGGACGTACTCAAGCCCATGGAGATAAAGAACTATCTGGATGACTATGTCATAGGACAGGAACAGGCAAAGCGTATTCTTTCTGTTGCTGTTCACAACCATTACAAACGTGTTGATGCAGAGAAGATGGGCAAGAATGATATAGAGCTCCAGAAAAGCAACATTATATTGATCGGGCCCACCGGAAGCGGTAAGACGCTTATGGCGCAGACACTGGCAAAAATACTTAATGTACCTTTTGCCATGGCTGACGCCACCACATTAACAGAAGCCGGATATGTAGGTGAAGATGTGGAAAATATTCTGGTCAATCTACTGCAGGCATCCGATTATGATGTACGTCGCGCTAGCAGAGGCATAATATATATTGATGAAATTGATAAAATTGCCAAGAAAACAGACAGCCCTTCAATCACCAGGGATGTATCAGGTGAGGGTGTTCAGCAGGCCCTGTTGAAGATAATTGAAGGCACGGTTGCAAGCATTCCTCCCAAGGGCGGCAGGAAACATCCACAGCAGGAGATGATACAGATTGATACTACCAATATCCTGTTTTTATGCGGTGGTGCCTTTGTGGGCCTTGAAAATGCAGTAAAAAAACGTACCGGTACAAAGTCCATGGGGTTTGGTGCCAAAGTGGTAAGTACTCCCAAGTCAAAAATGGGTGAACTTCTGTCTCAAGTCCAACCTGAAGATCTTCTCCGGTTTGGGTTAATTCCTGAGCTTGTGGGCAGGCTTCCTGTAATTGCAACAATGGAAGAGTTGGAAGAGGAAGATCTGGTACGGATACTGCGCGAGCCCAAAAATGCCCTTACAAAGCAGTACGAAAGACTTTTCGAGTTTGACGAAATACGCCTTCGTTTCACAGAAGGAGCCCTTTCCGCAATAGCCAAAGAAGCCCTCAAAAGAAAGTCCGGCGCCCGTGGGTTGCGTTCAGTAATGGAAGAAGCCATGCTGGATGTCATGTATGAGCTTCCGTCGGATCCCAACGCAAAGGAATGTATAATAAGCGAGCAGGTGATACTAAACGGTGACTATCCTGTTGTTTTATACGAAAACAAAGAGAAAAAGAGTGCCTGATAAAACAGGCAACAGGATATAACTGCCTGCCGTAAACTAAACACCAATAAGCAGTAAAATGGATCTTTACAATACAAAAACAAATCTATATCCCGTAATGCCATTGCGGGATATAGTCATATTTCCACATATGGTTGCCCCTCTTGTAGTGGGCCGCCAGAAATCTATTAAGGCCCTTGAAAATGCAATGGCCAACAAGACAGAAATCTTCCTGGCGACTCAAATGGACGCCAGCGTTGATGAACCCTTACAGGATGGAATCCATACTGTTGGGACCACAGCTGTTGTCATGCAGCTGTTGCGCTTGCCTGACGGCACAATAAAAGCCCTGGTTGACGGTAAGAAAAGGGGCAAAATAGTAAGCTTCTTACCCAATGACAATTTTTTCATGGCCGAGATTGAGGAAGTAATTGAAAAAGAAACTTCCGGCCCGGAGGTTGTGGCATTTGTTCGTCAGATAAGGGTAGCCCTGGACGATTACGCTAAAATAAACAAAAAAATCCCAAAGGAAGTGCTGAAATCCCTGGCATCAATCGATGATCCTTCCCGATTTGTGGATGTAGCTATATCTCATCTTTCTCTAAAAACAGAAGAAAAGCAGAGGGTATTGGAAACATTTTCCGTGCTCGATCGTTTGAGCGCTGCCTTTGAATTTATTAAAAGGGAAATTGAAATATCTAATCTCGAAGAGAGCATAAAGTCCCGCGTTAAAACCAAGATGGAGAAAACGCAAAAGGAATATTATCTCTCAGAACAGATGCGCGCTATTCAGAAAGAGATGAACGACCAGGGTGGCGGAGACGATCTGTCCGAACTTGAACAGGCGATAAAAAATAAAAAATTACCTGAAACTGTGCAGGAAAAAGTGGACAAGGAGTTCAAGAAACTCAAAATGATGCAGCCTATGTCTGCAGAAGCCACTGTTGTCCGCAATTACATTGATACTATTTTAAGCCTGCCCTGGTATGAGAAATCAGAAGTAAAGATAGATATAAATGAAGCGGAAACTATTCTTGAAGAAGACCATTTTGGTCTGCAGATTCCTAAAGAACGCATTCTTGAGTATCTCGCTGTTCAGGCCCAGGTGAAAAAAATAAAGGGACCGATTTTATGTCTGGTGGGTCCTCCAGGTGTTGGCAAGACTTCACTCAGTAAATCCATAGCCAGATCAATGGGCAGGGAATTTGTTCGACTGTCATTAGGCGGTGTGCGGGATGAGGCCGAGATACGTGGTCACCGGCGTACCTACATTGGAGCACTGCCGGGCAAGATTATCCAGTCAATGCAGAGGGCAAAGGTTGTCAACCCTTTATTCTGCCTGGATGAAGTCGATAAAATGAGTATGGATTTCAGGGGCGATCCTTCCGCAGCACTACTTGAAGTGTTGGATCCGGAACAGAACTTTGCTTTTAACGATCATTATCTTGATATGGATTATGATCTTTCTGAAGTATTCTTTATCACAACCGCCAATAATCTGCATTCCATACCCCTGCCACTGCAGGACCGCATGGAAGTCATAAAACTTGAAGGCTATACCGAGGAAGACAAACTGCAGATAGCAAACGGTTTTCTGGCTCCCAAGCAGCTCGAATCCAACGGTTTTCAGGAAGGCGACATTATCTTCAATGAAAAGGCAATTCTAGAAATTGTACGCCGCTATACAAAAGAAGCCGGCGTTCGTAACCTGGAAAGAAATCTAGCTTCGATATGCAGAAAGGTGGCGCGGGACAGGCAGAAAAAAGGTACGGAAGATAAGAAATACCGTATTACTTTGAAATCCATCTCAAAACATCTTGGTGCTCCCAAGTATCGGTTCGGACTTGCAGAGGACAAAGACCAGATAGGTCTTTCCACAGGTCTGGCCTGGACAGAGGTGGGCGGTGAAATGCTGCAGATCGAAACAACCCTGATGCCCGGAAAAGGTAAGCTTACTATTACCGGAAAGCTTGGTGATGTTATGCAGGAATCGGCACAGGCAGCATTAAGTTATGTGCGTTCCCGGGCGATGCGCTTAGGTCTTCTTCCTGATTTCTACCAGAAAGTAGATATTCATGTACATGTACCTGAAGGAGCTATTCCTAAGGATGGTCCATCAGCTGGAATTACTATGGCAACGTCGATGGTCTCTGCACTTTTGCGTGTCCCGGTCCGTCGGGAAATAGCGATGACCGGCGAGATAACACTTCGTGGCCGTATACTACCAATTGGAGGTTTGACAGAAAAACTTCTGGCGGCACGGCGCGGCAATATAACTCATGTATTGGTACCAAGCCAGAATGAAAGGGACCTTAAAGAAGTACCGATAAAGATTCGCAACAGTTTGTGCATAGAACTTGTTGACCATATGGATGAGGTTTTGCAGAAAGCTCTTGCTCTCAAGGAAGGTACGCAGGTATTTGCGGATGTACCGATGGAATCCATATGTGCAGATATATCTGATTCATCCCGAAATTTTCCTGCGCATTAAGGGTTTTTTGATCAGTAAGGTTAGCATTGGATTATAGGGAAAATCGTAGCCTGAAATATTTAAATCATAACGGTTTTCGGGTAACGTTTTTTCTTGACTATAAAATGGTGAACTGTTAAAAAAAGCAACCCAAGCAATTGGGCGGGTAGCTCAGCTGGGAGAGCATCGGCCTTACAAGCCGAGGGTCACAGGTTCGAGCCCTGTTCCGCCCACCAGCTTTTAGTTGAAAATTGAAAATTGACCATTGAAAATTGTGATATTTAATCATTCATTCTTCAATATTCATTCTTCAATATTCATTGTTTTTGCGGGGTCGTAGTTCAGTTTGGTTAGAACGCCGGCCTGTCACGCCGGAGGTCGCGAGTTCGAGTCTCGTCGGCCCCGCCACAAGTGGCACAAGGGATTAGCTAGAAATAGTTAATCCCTTTTTTTATGCCTGAATAATTAAATTCCAACTACATTTCCAACAAAATGACATAAAAAAAAGCCCCTCCAAAATGGAGAGACCTTATGATATCCACTGGATATCTGGATGTTTTGTGAATCATTCACGAACCATTGTTGATGGCAGACATCTTGATTTTTGTTGCTTTACAGTTTACACGCCACGACTTCCCAGAAAATTTTCTGCTTGCTGTGTCGAATCATACTTTGTTCAAAACAATGAAGAGTTTTCCATTCACTAAAGAGTTTTTTTAACTGTTCTTCGTTGAAGAATCTCTTTCTTTTGCCCCCAATGTCGTAATAATTTTCCTCTATAGGTATTCCTTGGCCAGCTCCATTCTCTGTGTCTCTGATGGAGTTGACTCGGCAGAGCAAGTACCCGTCTTTCATAAGCACCCTATAAATTTCATCAATGATTCGTTCCGTGTCATGCCAAGAGAAGTAATGGAGCGACAGGTTAGCTACGATTATTTTGTAGGTACTGGAGTGAAAGGGCAAACCATCAATCATGTCAAAACACATTG
>CALZHP010000050.1 GCA_945787325.1 uncultured Desulfobulbaceae bacterium | reverse complement strand
ACATGATGGCAATAACCGGCAAAGCAGGCCCGATTACACGACGTGTCGCTTCCAGTAGAAGCAGAACAAGAATCAAACCCATGACCAGGTCTCGGGTGATTGGCACTCCAGCCCGCATGGCCAGGCCGTCATAATCGAAAACAATGTAAAGCGTGGCTATCGCAGCACCAATGGCAAGACAGTAATCCATAACCGGAATACGGTCCGTTACCGAAAGAAATTTTAGTTTAAATTTGGAGTGTTTCAAACATGGATCGAGCAGAAACAACAAGACAATCGCAAAACAGAGATGAATTGCCCGTGTTTTGGTGCTGTCAAGAACAAGAAAACCCGCAAGGGCAAGCTGGAATATTGCCCAGGAGATTGCAACAATAGCAACAATTATGTTTTCGTGCTTACGCAGACGACGGATATCGCCCGTTTCCGCGCGGAGAAATTCCTCTGCGTTTTGCTTGTTTACACCAGAGCTCATAAATAAAAACTATGTGGCAGTGCTTCAGTGGTGGACAAACAGGCTGGAGACCTGCGCGAGACAGCCTGATTGCCCACAGGTGAAGTACTATTGAACAAGAGCAGGGTTGATGTACTTTACCAGATCCGCCTCTTTGTAATATTTCAAGGCACCGGGATGAATGGGGGCAGAAAGGCCCTGAAGCATGTTCTCCCTGGTCAGCACGGCATATGCAGGGTGTAATTTTTTAAAGCTATCCAGGTTGTCAAATACTTCCTTGGTGACTGCATAAACAATTTCGTCACTGAGGTTTTTCGAGGCAACAAATGTAGCTTTTACGCCGACAGAATCTATATCATCCTTGTCAACCGCATTAGGATAAAATTTGGCAGGAATAACAGCCTTGGCGTAATATGAGTGTTTTTTGAGCAAAACATCTATCCCCGGGCCCGTGATAGGAATAATTCTAACCTTGATCCGGCCGGAAGTGGCCTCTTTGATATTGCCATTCGGGTGCCCGACTGTATAGAAAAAAGCATCAATTTTTTCATCCTGCAGGAGGCCAGGTGCTTCCACTGCTTTGACCTGTTCCGTATGGAGGTTGTTAAGACTCACACCCGAAGCAGAAAGAACATCTTTAGAATTCTGAAGTTGACCTGAACCGGGATTACCGATATTCACTCTTTTTCCTTTAAGCGCGGCAACAGATTTTACACCACTTTTCTGTGATGCTATAAGAGTGATTGATTCCGGATGAATTGAAAAAACAGCTCGCAGGTCTTTTTGAGGCCCTTTATCCGACCATTCAGCAAGACCGTTATACGCTTGATACTGTCTGTCTGACTGGGCAACCCCGAACTCCAGTTCGCCACTTAAAACAGCATTAATATTATAAACCGAACCGCCGGTCGACTCCACTGTTGCCTTTATACCGTATTCTTTGGACTTTTTATTCACCATGCGGCTGATGGCCCCGCCTGTTGGATAATAGACGCCCGTGACACCACCTGTGCCAATAGTAACATAGGTTCTTCCAAAAACTGTTGATTCTGCAGTAAAAACAAAAAAGATTAAACATAGTGTGATAAATAGTCTTTTCATAAGCCACCTCCAAGATCACTGTTTTTGTTATTTTTTTTTAGGAATCAGTGAATAGATGTTCCCAACATAGTCACATGTCATACTCATACATTAATTTCAATAAGTTTGCCCTAATATCCTTAAAGTACACCTTTATTAGCTATTAGAAGGGCCCGGTGTCCCGCGTTAATTCTTTTTGTCACAGCAGCGGTGTCACAGGAGCCACGTCCTGTTTAATTATTGTATTTGTTTGTAAATAATGAGAGAAAAGGGGGCACTCATTAAAAGGGCCTTTTAATGGGTTACTCCCCAATACTTGTCTTGTATCTTGGATTGGTGGTCAGCATTAATTAATATAATTGATACCAGACAAAATAATTATTGTCGGCGTGAAATTATACAGCAGGATTCAAAACAGCTTGTTCAAATAATTTGTAGACTTAAAATAATTATACCCTGACAATTGGAATGGTATTATTATTTTAATAGGCTGTAGAGTTCTCCATCTTATTTGAACGGAATATGAAATAGTTTAAGTTGCTGTATTTGCATGTAATTTTAGTTTAAATAATAATCTGTTGAGCTAATTATTAAGAAGAACAAACAGGGAGTTTGATGAAACTGTCGAAAATTAATTATGAAACTATCTGACAGAAAAGCAATTATTGGTATTACCTGTGTGATATTCCTTGCCCTGGCTATTCTCACTTTTTCCAATTGGGCCACAACTCCTAATATAAACAATCCCTATTTCAGTTATGGGAATAGCGGCAACCGGGACGATCTTATTCAGGTCATTGATGATCAAAGAGTAGAGGTGCCAATTGTCTTCGACATAGGCCAGGGGTTCTCGGAAGTCAGCCTGGAATTTTCCGGTGAACATGACCAGATATCAGGTTTATCAATTACTGACAAAACTGTTGAATTGATTAATGGTAAAGCTATTTCAAAGGTGATTATCCAATTCGACTCTAATCCGGTATTAAAAGCAGGTACTCATTTTCTGACTGTTGTCGCACGGGATAAGGAAACCGGGGGACAATTACGAACAGGGAAGATACGGTTTACCTATAACATGCATGAAGTCATATCCAAGTGTTCCTGCTGAGCTGATCCTGTAAATCTCTACATTGCTCCTCTTCAGCTATATTTTATAGATAGCAATTCTCATATGCTAGAACCTCTACGAGGGCTACAGGGGACGTTGTTTAATTGTTTATCAGTCGGATAACCGTGGCCCGACCCCTAGCACCAAGAAACAAGCACCAAACTCTGTAAACTTATAAAGCTTCTCTGTTTTGACTCAGGCCCACCCACATAAGGGTTCCACAAACAAGATTAATAGTAGCAGCTACAAGAATTGACGAAAATCGCATGGTGTACTCCCCGGTAATCATAGTGTAGAGCAATGACAAACCGATCATCGATGCGATAAGGGCTGTAGTTGTTACGAATAAACCTTGTTTGAATGGATTTCTCGAAAGCAATAATACACCGAAAGCAAAGCCGGCAAGCATACCTCCCGGCCACCTTAACCACCCGAAAGCAACTGGTTCAGCTCCTGAAAAAGCTATATATTGCCCAGGGATCAGCAGGAAAATAGCCCCGTAAACAATACCAATGATTGCATAAACCCTCAGTGTCCATTTCAAAAGAGATCCAATTTCGTTACCCATTATTTCTGCTGGGGGCACATTTTCTCAGGTCTGGTCATGTACTTTTTACTGTATTGTCTCTTCTTGTGATTTTATCCCTGTTTCTCCGTGAGCCTCTGATAGTTATGATTGTGCGATTTTTTCTATTTGTTGCCGCGACTGTGTGGATAAATACTGCATATGCAATTGTCTCACAACGAATGGAGACCGGGCTCCCCTGGCATAATGTGGCCTACATTCTTGGTGGTGTAACGGTTTTTACACTTCTTTCTATTTTTGTTTTTTCTACCGAAACCTGAAGAGAAGATATCATCTTGCTGGTGACCGGGAGGGTGATCTACAGAAGCAAAAGGATGACGGAAAACCTGTCGCGGATGAATATTCCGAAGCTGTTGTGTCAGATAATAAGATTCCCCGTCAGCTTCTCGCAGTTCACAATAACAAGATTATCCTTGTTACTTTGAGCCTTCTGGTCTGGTTGGTCATTGACTATTCCCTTTGGGCCGGGATTGCTTACCTGGTCATATTGTGGTTTATCGAAGCTAATTTGAGGAAGAAGATACGGCGGATCGGTTTTGCACTGTCACCTGAAGACCGGCAAAAACTCTATTAAAAGCAGATGATTGCAATTTGTGCTGGTTCAGTGCCTGTTATTGGCTACTATGTCATGATCCTATCATCTGCAAAACAGATTCTTGTTGCCGGATCACTAGTTATCGTTTTCGCTTTCCTGCTGTTGTCTGCGGCCCGACATCAGTATCAACGCGTGGGATCAGTTCCTGGTTACAGGTAAAAGAAAATTCTGTATATCTTCATCGCTGGTAATTTCCTGAGCGGTCCTTTCCTGGACAGAGGGAAATACATTGGAAGGGGAGGCCAGCCAGAAGAAAATGTCATGTAAGACAACTTCTGCCTGCAGATCCCTCAGCAACATGTGATAGCCGTTTTCATATACAAGAAGCCGCTGCAGATTAGTAAATTTCCCGTGCACTCTTTTTCCGAATATATCAGCCATTGGCTTTGGCGGAATGATCTCATCCCTGGCACCATATAGAAAAAGTACCTTCCTGTTGAACCCGTCTGCTGCTTCATAGGCAGCATCCATTAAATTCGCCATGCCGTAAACTGAGTCAATTCGCGATTCCTTGATGACCAGGGGGTCCCGGCTCAATTCTTTGAGCATTTCATCATTATCTGATGGGGCAATGTCGAGTCCTTTAGCCGATAAGCGAACCCAAGGTATGATCCGGGCCCCCAGCCAGAGTGCCCAGCGTTGGTAATAAGGCATGGTGTGCCGTGACCAGACCGCCGGTGCTACCAGAACCACGCCATCGCATTCCAGGGGATTATCAGTACTGTCTGCGGTCATTATCACCGCACCACCCATGCTATCGCCCAGCAGATACAACGGAACATCTGGATGACGCTCATGCACCAGGGCGATAATCGTTCTGAGGTCCTTGACCATGGCCTCTATACCGGACCATCTCCCTCTGTCTGGTGCTCCTCCAAAACCCCGTTGATCGTATGAATAAACTCCTAATCCCCGCTCGTTGAAACTGGTGATCGCGTCCTTGATGAAATTGGAGTAGTCGTTGTATCCGTGCAGTGCGATAAAAACGGCCATTGGTGGTGCGGATGGCAGCCAGGTTCTAAGAGGCAGTTCGGTCCCGTCAAAGCTGATGAAGACGTTGGCAGTCAATTTAGGCTTTGCAATATTGTCGCCCGGCGAGATGAAATGTGGAGAGCAGGCATACATGAGAAAACCTGAAATAAAAAGCAGCAATGATCGTTTTTTTGTCATTTTTCCAAGTGGCCAGGTTTGGGTCCTGAAAATTTGTTTTCTGGTACTAAAAAAGTTCATAACATAAATTAAAACACTATATTTTGGCGGGATAGGTGTCAAGTTACACATCTTGTATTCGAGTAAAATGTAGATTTGAGAATGTAGAATGTTAATGAACTTTAATAAGATTCCGGGTCAGTAAACAGGGTGCATCTCAATCACCCCATTTATATTTTTTCTATTAATTGGGAAAAAAACCAACCAGGCTACTGCTACATTGTGGTATAATTTGTCTGTTTTGAAATTAACAGGCTGTCAGAATTAAAGATATTGGAGAGAAAATTCAGATAATACAATCATATCCTGCATGGTATAACATTATTGGTGCTCTACATATTGGCTAGATATGGTTGACAATATGAAACAATACAGTTGGAGGTGGCTAGATGAGAAGTAGAACTTTGATCCTTTTTATTGTTGTGTTTTTTATTTTCTTTGCGTGTTCTGCTTATGCCGAAGGAGAAATAGTGACCTCCAAAACACTTTCTGTTGATGACGTAACACCATTTATGACAAAAGTTGCAGTCGAAAAAGGAGCAAAATTTAATAAAACGATGGGCGTTTACCAGGAAGGTAAAAAAGCGATTGTTTATATTGATTATGAAAATAAAGGCAAGAAGTCAAAACTGAAATACACTTTTTTTCAGTTTAATTCCGGCAAGTGGTTCTGTCCGTATAATGGTTTGTACCTGACAAAATAGGTACCTGTAAAATAAGGCAAAAGGGACCAGATTTATTTGATAGACTAGCTTTGTAAAATAAAACTGCCCCCTTGTTCATTCAGTGTTTACTGAAAAAAAATACCGAAGCAGAAATGCTTTCTTCCCTGCCAATCGCTGAATTCCAGTCCTCTTCTTTTTCATTTGTAATATTATCCTACCGTATTATGGAAAAATTATGTTAAAAGGGAGCGGACTTTCAGTTAAGTCATAAATTTTATGTATCTTTTGAGAAGTATTTCGGGGCCATCTCCATCATGAACGCAATCATGGTTTAAAACTTATGGGGCCAGGTCTTGCAGGACTTCCCAAGGTAGGCAGCAATAGGCGGCCAATGTAGATATAATTGACGTAATTCAGAAGAATAATGAAAATAGTATCAAAAAAACTTCTGCCCGGTGATAACTTCCTGATGGTACTGATTGCCAGTGTTATCGGAATTATCGCCGGACTTGCCAATATAAGCTTTATAACAGTCCTTGAATTCGTTCATCATTCTATTTTTCTCAATGGATATGAATATGTCAGTCAGGGAGGTTGGAAAATCATCCTTCTGCCCCTTATTCCGATCAGCGGTATGCTGCTTTTAATCCCCCTGGCCATGCTCTTCCCCGGCGAAATATACGGCTACGGTTTCACTAAATTCCTACGCAAGGTCAACATCCGCGGCGGCACCATGAAATTCAGGAAGAATATCCTGAAAATTATTTCGTGCTCTCTAACCATCGGCACCGGTAATTCAGCCGGCGTCGAGGGGCCCATTGCTCAGATCGGCGGCGCCTTGGGTTCGCTGGTCGGCCAGGTCTTCAAGATCTCTGGCGAGAGACTTAAGGTATATATAGCAGCAGGTTGTGCAGGTGGGGTGGGGGCTATGTTCAATGCACCCATAGCCGGTGTCTTTTTTGCATCGGAAATTGTCCTTTTAGGCACCTATGAAATATCATCATTTTCCGTTTTGGTTATTTCTTCAGCCATGGCAACCGTACTTTCCAGGGCATATTATGGTGAAACTCCTGCTTTCCCTATTCCGGAGTTCCACTTGGTAAATCCGCTGGCGGAAATCCCCCTCTACATGATCATGGGCATATTGATGGGGATAATCGCAGTGATTCATATCCATATTTTTTATGATATCAGAGACAGATTCGACAACCTTGAAATTAACCAGCACCTGAAACCGATAATCGGCGCCTTTATGATTGGTATTATTGGTATTTTCTTTCCGCAGGTCATGGGGGACGGCTATCATTATATAAGAGATGTTCTTGATGGACATGGTATCATGTGGGTTATGGCGCTGCTTATCTTTCTTAAAATTTATGCAACAGCAATTACTTTAGGCGGCGGCGGCTCAGGTGGTGTTTTTGCCCCGGCTTTATTTATAGGGGCTGTTACCGGCGGTGCCTACGGCAGTATTGTCCATTCTTTTTTCCCTTCAGTAACAGCTTCTTCCGGTGCTTATGCCGCAGTTGGTCTCGGTGCATTCCTTGCTGCTTCAACCCATGCACCGTTAACAGCTATTTTCCTGCTTTTTGAGATGACCGGTGATCACCTGATTATCATTCCGATCATGCTGGCCAGCATCATAGGTGTTGCAGTCGCCTCTAAATTAAACAATGACTCGATAGATACAGTTGATCTTACCAGGGAGGGTATTGATATACATGAAGGCAGGGAAACCGCCATCATGAAATCGATTAAGGTCGGTAGTGTCATCACAGAAGAAGTGGATTTTATCAGTGAAAATGCCAACGCAGATCAATTGCTGAAAATTTTCAGTATGGCGCTGGATAGCTTTTACTTTCCGGTAATCGATGACAGTGGCAAGATGACCGGCATTATTTCCCTGCAGGATGTTAAAACCGTTATCCATGACGAGGAATTACGCTGCAATGCAACAGTCGGCGAAGTTTGTGCCAGGAATGTTGTTTTCCTGACCCCGGACGATAACCTGTATAAGGCTATGACCCTTTTTGACAGTCGCGGCTTTGAAGAAATCCCGGTTGTTGAGTCCGCCGATTCAAAATGGGTTCTCGGTATGCTGAAAAGAAGAGATGTGATTGCAACCTACAACCGGGAAGTTCTCAAAAAAGGGCTCAGCGCCAGAAGCTGCCCTATCAAATTAGCTCCAATGGACGATTAGCTTTGTAATGAAATTCAAAAGTTAATTTTGAAGATTGAAAACTTAAAAGAAACAAGAAAATATCTATTAAACCGGATCGAAACAAAAGGGGTTAGATTTATTCAACTGAATACAAATCTAACCCCTTTTTACTTTTACGCTTTCTTGATATTTACCCCTCCTTGGGCAGAACAAGTTCGTCACTGCCACGAGAACAGTCTATTGCCAGTTCAAACTGGTCAGGTGTCTCGAATTCCTGAGAGATTATCCAGAACTGGGTAATGTTTTTATCGAGAGTGGGTAATGATTTGATCGTATTGCGGATACGTTCGCGATCGAAAAAAGCAAAGGGTTCATCGAGGATGATAAACTGTTTTCCCTGTTGTCCGGCTTCAACCAGTGCCTTTGAAATGGCAAGTCGCACAGCGAGCATGATCTGGCGCTGGGTGCCGCTGGAAAGTTCATCAAGTTCGGCAAAATCATTTTTCTCGCTGGCAAACACCCGTACCTGCAGATCGTCGTCGATCTGAATCTGCTTGTAACGTTTTTCAGTGAGTTTTGGCATGGTAACAGAGGTGTATTTATTTATGACCTGGTTGAAGTGATTATAGATGGAGCTGCAGGTGCCGGTTGCCAGTTCCAAAGCGATTTCACGTACCTGTATGCGTTGACGATGTTCATTCAGCGCTGGTTGTTTAATTTTTATAATTGCTTCCAGGTCCGCCGCTTCCTTCTGGCGCGCATGTGTGTCCTCAATTTCCCTGTCGATTTTGGAAATCTTGTCGTGTAGCTCTTCGCTGAGCTGGTTAAGTTTGCCTACCCGGCTTGCTATGGTCTCACGTAATACACCGACATTATTGGCATTGTCATCCAACAGTCCGTTAAGTTTTTCCTGGTGATCTGCAAAAGCCTGTTCCGAAAGAAATGTGGCGCCATCTTCTTCGGTATAATCCTGCAGAGCAATTGCCAATGGTTTACAGCCCAGCTCTCTCAGACTATCAGAGAGTTCTGGTATTGGCGTATAATCGAATTGGTCAAGCAAAGAGGCTTGTTTCCTGACTGTTTCCAAACGTGTGCTGATCTCTTCCAGTTCCCTTCTTCTTGTTTTGATGCGTGATGTCATACGCGTTGGAATGATGAATGTCAGCAGTGTAATAATCGAGAAGGCAATAGCCGCGTTTTTCAGAGACGACAGGTAGCTAGGGTCCCACCAGGATGTATATTGATTCAGCCAGTATGACAGCGTAACAGAAATTTCACTGTCCGGGTTCTGTATCAGTAACCACCACCCAATCCAGAGAAGGACAGTGGCCAGGATCAGAACAACCATAAGCAATCCCATCATGCCGCGAAAAAAGCGTTGAGATAACAGGCGGAATTTAAGCCCGGATTGCTGTTTGGGCAGAGGTACTGTACCTGCTTCTACAGACGCGCCAAGTTCATCCAGTTGTGCACCAAGTTCAGACCGGTATTCTTTACACTTTTCCCTGACCCGTTCAAACAAAGAGAGGCGCGATTGCAGTTTGTTGATGTATTTATTCAGTCTCTCTCCAGATCGTAATTTTGATTCCATCTCAAGGGTATTTACTGACTCACGCATTGCATCAGTAGATTCCGCTACCGAGGCAAGGTGCTCCTGCCACTGATTAATAGAGATATCACGGCCTGCTGAAACCAGAGCATATCCTTTATCCTGAATTTGTTTGCCGGCCTCGCGTATATGTGTGGAAGTTTCCTGAATGACACTGATCTCTTCCTTGTGAACATCGATCTGTTCGGTATATTGCTGCTTTTCCTTTTCGATAGCTGCCAGCCTGTCTTCCTGGATGTCTAGAGAGGCTATCTGGGTGCGGATACTTTCTTCTTCCTGTTCAATTGCTGCAATACTATCGCTTTCAATACTGATTTCATGCTTGAGCTCACCAATGACAAACTCAATATCAGAGGTCCCAGCTATGGCCTTGATGGTATCAGACTGCGAAGCTGCTGAGGTTATTTCCATTTGTGCCAGATACAGGGAGTCCAGGAACTGTTCGTAATCAAAGCCGCAGACCTTGAAAATCTCTTCCTGGACTGCTTGCGGGCCGATTGCATAAGGGGTGTCTTCGCCGGACCTGTAAATCTCGGCAGAATGCATGCCCTGTTTATCAACTGATCTGGAAACGGTGTAACTTATATCGCCGGCCCCCTTAAATACCAGTTCGACAGAACAACTCGATTCACCCCAGTGTATGATGCGGGTTATATTTTCTGGGCCGTTGGCATATGTTTGCCCGAACAATGCAAAACAGATGGTCTCGGCAATGGCCGTCTTTCCTGACTCATTGGAACCATTGATAGCAATTATTCCCTTCTCCGGGATATTATCCAGATCCAGTTTGGAGTATTTCAACACGTTGGTGGCATGAATCGAATGGATAATCATGACGAATACTCCTTTTTGGTAGGTTCGAGTTTTTGCAACACGAGCTCGACTGCTTGCTGGAAAGTGTCTGCATCAAAGTCTGTATCCGAGCTGCGCAGACGTTTTTCTTCCGCTTTGGCGTACTCCTGAAATTCATCTACAGAGCTTTTTCTTGTGAAGCGTTTTTTGGATTTTAACCAGGAAAGAATAGACATTTTTTCCTCCATTTTTCATTTATGTGTGAAACAAACAGTACTTATTTACTTACTTTTGGGACATATGACTCAGAACAGAGAGGATAGAGCCATTGTTTGAAAAAATATATGCATAACGAATAGTTATGTCAAGGAGAGGGGTGAGTTGAAATGAAAAATGTAGAATAAAGAATGAATAATTTTCGACTACCTGTCAATCGTTGGTATGAACCGTTAGCCACCAACCTAATCGAATTAATATTCCTCCTGTTAAAGCCAATAATTTTTTATATTTACACATTTAATGATAATTATTATCATTAAAGCAGATGTTTCAAAGCGTGGCATATTGATTTTTTTAATTATTAGGAATTTTATGCGGAAGCTGCTTCCAATTTTGTTTTTTGCAATCTTCTTATCTTCTATAGCTGGAAGCATTTATCACTCCTATGCTTGTGCATTTATAGCGTGCCCATATAGCCAACTGGCTTCACAGTTCCCCATACTTAGAACAAAAGCTGTTACACTTGAAAAACCTTCTGTCTTTTCGTTATTCTTTTTCAGTCTACCCCGACTAACATTTTACCTTTATGATATTCAAAAGATTTTCTTACCCCGCGGACCTCCCCTACAAGTGCGTAAATACTCTTAATCCATTTGATAGATTAAAACCTTTAACGCTTCTTAAGGAGAACTAAATGTTTAAGAAAGTTTTCAGTATGGCACTATTGTTTGTTGCAACAATAATGCTGTTATTTCCACAACAGGGGAAAACAGAAGAGTCCCTTAATAAAACCAGTGAAAACAATAAATTGCAGGTTGAAATCACACCTCCAAAAGATGGTTTCAAAGTTGGCACGAACAACTTAAATCTTACAATTATTGATACTAACGGCAAATCTTTAACCGGTGCTAATATTACAATCACGCCGTGGATGCCCGGGATGGGACATGGCGTTATGTTGAAGCCGGAAGTCACCGAAGCAGGTAAAGGGAATTATGCTGCTACAAATGTCGGCTTTTCCATGCCCGGACAATGGCAACTGATTGTCAATGTAGACAGTAAAGACTTAGATGATAAAGTTATATTCGGGTTTGCCAACATCGGCGGAGATACAGTTGCAAAGGCAGGAGTTAACTGCAATTGCGGTACTCAAGGGAATTGTCCCTCCGGCTGCCTTTGCGGCTGTCAGGCAGGGGTAACTGCTGCAAAGTGTAACATGGTTGACGGCAAGTGCCAGGGCAACTGTTCCTGTGGCTGCAAGGAAGGAAAGCCATGTCAGATGAAAGATGGCAAGTGCATTGGCGGCTGCGGTTGTGGCTGCCAGGCAGGGGCTGCTGCTTTTACCTGTCCATGTGGAACAGGAGGCAACTGCCCTGCTGGTTGTGGTTGCGGGTGCCAGATAGGGAAAGCCGGCGCTTGTAATTGTGGTACCGGAGGCAATTGTCCAGCGGGCTGCCTGTGTGGTTGTCAAGCAGGAAAGTCTGCCGCTAAATGTCCATGTGGAACAGGTGGCAACTGCCCGGCAGGCTGTGGCTGTGGTTGCAAAAGTGCTGGAGTTGCTAACTGCAAGTGCGGCACTGGATGTACAAACCTTGTCAATTGTAATTGCGGTCCTAATTGCAAATGCCCCAAAGACGGTAAAGGTGGGTGTGGTTGCTCTGTTGCCTGCAAGACAGGTTGTGGAAATGGTCCTTGCCCTTTACCAAAGCCTTTGGGAACTTAACACAATATAACTTAATGAAGGTAGCATAGGCAGGGTCAGAAATGGCTCTGCCTTTTTTAATTTCATGAGTCACAAAGTCTGCCAACCAGGATCATTCGGGTCTCGAACATGCTTTCCTCTGGGTTGTCAAAACCGAAGAGCCTCATAAGCTGGAAGAATTTTCAATTGAGCTGGGAGTTGCCCGCTGGAACGATCTGAAGTTTGCTCCCGAGCGTACGTTTGGAGATGTAATTACCGACGTTCGTGCGATACATGGGCTGCAAGACTGGAAATCCTAAGTAAAGAAGTGAGAGCTATTGCCGGGTCAATATATCCGGCAGTGAACAACTGTAATCCTGAACAGCCAATTCGCCTGTCGCAGTCAGGCAGAGAAGGGCAAAAGGGGTAAGCCTGCTTTTGACTTTAGTTGTATAAAATCAAAGAATAACAGCATATTAAATGTGAAATAGAATTTGAGCTATCGTTTACTCTTTGATGGGAAGCTCTTCTGTTTTTTCCAGGGAAGGCCCGCCAAGGGATTCAGCTTCCTTTGCCAGGATTTCCGCTTTTGCTCTGGCTTTTGCTGCTCTTCTTGTCGCCCGGTGTACCTGCCTCTTTGCTTCTTTCAGTTCTGCTTCCAACTCTGTTCTTTTTTCAGTATCTGTTTCAGCTGTTTTAACCAGGGACGATTCTATTTTTTCAACCTTCGAGGTCGCTTCATCAGCTTCTTTTTCAAGTTTATTTGCAAGTTTTTTCGCGTCTTCAACAGCATCAAGGGCTGAGGCCATTTCGGCAGCCTCGCCTTCCTCCGGTTCAGCATCCAAATTAATATCCTCGGCAGCGAGTACAAGTGCACAAACCGGCAGCCAGGGTAAAAGATCAGATATGCTGCCGCCAAAGTGGTCTTTTATACGATTACCTGATATGCGGAATGGCAAATAAACTAGCGAGGCATCGGATGAGTTCTCAATAACAGAACGGGCGTCCGCTTGAGGAATAATTGTTGGTTCTGCTTTAATTCGAACATCGGTCAACATCGAATTCAAGTGTTCTCTGTTTTCCTCAGTGTCATCTTTGTTACATGCTGCCAGAACCCGGATGGCAGCATGTTCCCAGGCAGGTTTTCTGGTCATCAGGTAAGCAAGCAGCAGCATAAGGCGGCTGGTTGCATCGTCCCACCACCAGACATCGATGCGCCGCTCATACGATGGTACGTTCTGAAGGGCTTCCCATTCATCCTCCATGGCATCCAGAATGACAATATTGGAGCCCAACCGAAAGGCCATTTTAAGCTTCTGACCGTATTTAGCTTCATAAAGTCCAAGTACGCCATGGGGCAGTTTTTCAAACCAATTGAGGAGTATGGTATTGGAACGAAGCGGCCCGACACCGAAAGCCTGTACGAGTGTATGAACCCCATCTTCAAGGCTGGGTGCGATTACTACCAGGGGGAACGCACTCAGCTCAAGAGAGGTTATATCCTGTTGCAGTTTTTTTTCAGCTTCCTGCTGATGTTTGATCATTTTCCGGTCGGATCCGACAAGAATCCGCACCGCCGTAGTGAGCCCACTGCTGCCCTCTATCCATGATGCAAAGCGTAGTAACTGTTCGCGACGATGGGGATCATCGGAAAAGGCGAGTAACTGGGGACGCCAGTCGCGCGGGTGTTCCGTTTCTCCGGCTGCGGCAAGAAGGTGTTCTCTGACAAGTTGCATATGATAGGAACGCCTACTGTCGGCCCATCTTGCAGGTTGCGCGACCCGTTTTAAATACTGGTGGATAGTAATCAGTATGGAGATAGCGATGATGCCTGCATAGAGGTTGACGGCCAGTATGATCGCCAGACAGGCCAATGCCCCTGCTAAACTGAGCTTATAATCGAACCAGCGGAAAGTTGGCCTGAAAGAAGGACTGGCAGCCCTTGCTTCATAAAAAGTGGCATAATTTAGCAGACCATAAGACACAAGGAAAAACATGGTGACAATGGAAGCAACCAGGTTCAGATTGCCTAATCCTACAACCAGGATGGCAATCCCTCCAGAAAGCAGCACCCCGCGTCTTGGATTTAAGGTGGGTCCATGTACTTCGGCAAATGGGCGAAGAAAAGGGAAAATTCTATCCTTGGCCATTGATTGTAAGATGCGGGGCGCACCCATGAAAGATGCCATTGCCGAGGACAGGGTAGCGGCTATGACGCCGGCGTCGATTAAAAAGTTAACCTTGGATACCCGATACATAGCTGAGTAGTCGGCCATCAATGACTCCAGGGGCACAGTGGCTGCAAATATAATAGCTACGGAAAAATATACCAGGATGGAAAGAGCCACTGCTGAAAAAGTGCCCAGCGGTAAACTTTTGCCCGCATCCTTCAGGTCGCCGGACATACTCACTCCCTGTGTGAACCCGGTAACCGCCGGAAAGAAGATGGCAAAAATGGGCCAGAATCCCAAACTTTCCCCAGGCGAAGACCAACTCCTGGCTAGAAGCGTGGTATCCCATTGAGCTATACCACCAACAAAGAAAGAGAGAAGAGCTGCAGCAAGAAACGCCATGACAACATACTGGAAACGGGTAGCCCAATCTGCACCCAGCCATGCGAAAATAAATATGAAAGATATAGCAAGAAGGGCGATAACCTGCTGGGGTAATGGAATAATATCGTGGGTAAAGTTGGAAACTACTTCGGCAAAGCCTATACAGTAAAAGGCAATGGAAATGGATTGCGCAAAGAAAAGCACGATGCCAATGGCACCTCCGAATTCCAGGCCAAGTGTTCTGGAGATAAGATAATAGTCGCCGCCACCTTTAACTCGCAGGTTTGTGGCAACAGCGGATAGTGAAATACTGGTGAGGATAACGATAATGTTTGCTAGGCCGATGATAAGTAAAGCCTGTCGTAACCCGGCATTACCAACAACAAACCCCAGGCGTAGAAAAAGGATAATTCCAAGAATGGTTAGAATGGATGGCGTGAATACACCTGCAAAAGTGCCAAGATGTCCTTCATGCAGTGCTGAATTCTTGGTATGGATTTTCTGGTTTTTCATTATCAGGCCGGCCTCATCATATGCTGAGAGAAATCATTATTCTGGCAATATATCATAACTGAGCATAATACCTTCAGAACAGCAATTATTATCATTTTATAACGCAAACTTTTTGCCCTGAAACTGAGGGCTACGGGATCGAGGGGCAGAGGGGATTGAGATACCCCATGCTGAATTTCAAGAATTGGCCGGATCGAAACCCAGCGTGAGTAAAAAGGGTGGGAGGTGATGAACTGTGAGTGCACTAAGCTCCTTTAGCAATTCATGCCGGTGTTTTTTCCGGAAAATCGAAAACACTTTGCCAAAACCGGACGTTTTCAAAATGGTGGAATAGCAATGAAGTGGGTATATTCCTGTAATTACTGTTTAAAATGTATAAATACAACTTGGCTTATTTGTTGCTTGTAATAAATGGATGTAATAACACCTATCACCTACTTAAACTATGGCAGACATTAAATGAAAAGAAACAGACGAAACTATTACCGCATTCTGCAGGTTCAACCAGATGCTCCCCCGGAAGTTATCAAATCCAGCTATCGTACCTTGATGCGCCAACTCAAACAACATCCTGACTTTGGCGGAGATACGTGGGATTCTGCTGTAATCAATGAGGCCAAAGAAGTCCTGACCAACCCGGACAAACGATCCAAATACGACCAGGAGCTTTTTAATAAACAATCGAAAACAGACCTGTCCGGTCGCAATATTTCTCATGCTGATAAGACTGAGCAAACTACCTTGACAAAACAACGTAGAAGAGTAGTTAGACGGTTTGAAGGGCAAGGTTCAGTTAATATTTCCACCAAATGGCCGTCTTCAAAAATCTACGGTGGTAAAATTCGCAACCTTTCAACTCATGGCATGCAAATAGTTACAGATCACAAATTGTCAACTGATCAAATTATAATAATCGACAACAGTCAGCTGCATGGAACAGCCAGGGTTGTCTGTTGCAAACAGATGCAAAATGACACTCTGTCCTTCAATGAATATCTGGTTGGTGTTGAGTTTAAAAATATACAGTTTGCAAAACAGAAAGGCAATTTTGTGTCGGTGTGTGCCTAGCCCGGATATTTCATGAGTAATTTTGAAAAGTTTGTATAACATCTTAATTTATCGACTGTACCAGCACATTACCAAAAGGTTTTTTAAAATCCAATTTGTACCAAACAGGTGAAGTATTATATTATTCAAAATTACTCGTGAAATATCCAGCCTAACATCCAATTTATCCTTTTTTCTCTGTGTATATCTCCAAAGTTTCTTTGCAATCATATTTTCAAATTTGAAAAGACTATGCTATAGAGGATTAGCATAGAGAAGATCAGGGAAGACACGAGGGAAACAAGAGCCAACCTATGGCAGATAGTCGGCATGATATCCTTGAGGCTTTCCTGCCTGCCCCAGAAAGCAACGACACCACTGCCAACCCCGGCAAGCAAAGTGCCGAACAGGAAAACATAAATGGCATAACCGATGTAGCAGTATTCCGCTTTCAATATACAGAATGGACAGTTGTGAACTGGCAGCTCAAAAATATATGGTGAGACATAGCTTATTATCGAAGCCATTCCTACCAGAAACACCACCACGGAAACAATTGCGAATAGATATACTCCTCTGCCTTTGATGGTCAGCAGAACACCCAGAATGATATGTATCAAAAGAGCTGGCCACAGCAGCAGTTCCATTCTTATTAATGGTATTCCCTGCAAATCACCGGCAACAGCTGCGACCGAGCGGCTGAAAAGACTGCCGCAGCAGGATGTGATAACATCGGCTTTCAGGTTGAGGAGATAGGAAGATTGCAGGATCATTTCCAGCAGGGTTAGGGGAGCAAGGGAGAGGAGCAGGATGTACTGCAGCTTTATAAGAGGGTAATCGAATGCTCTGTTGTTTGTGTAATTTACAATAAGCCAGATACCTGCCATAAAGAAAATTGCAATTTTAACCAACAACGTCTGGTAGCCATATTCTCCCACATTAAGTGTTCCAGCACCACACATAGCACCAACAAACATGGTATGCAGATTTTCAGCGGTAAATATGTATAGAAAGAGTGAAATGAGTTCAAAGATAAAAACGTAGCTCAACACCGTGGTGACAAGATAGGTCCTCCGTTCAAGCTTAAGCTGCAATTCACTGCCGCTCTGTATGTCCCATTTTCTGATGATTATCAAGCCATGATACGAACTGATCAGCACCATGAAGCAAGTGATGATAGACGATAACAGCAGGGCAATAACCGCGGGGTGCAGTATCACTGTAATCTACCGTCTCGAATACTTACAACCCGGTCGATAATTGGGGAGTCACAGACAACCGGGTCATGGCTTGAAATGATGACTGTTTTTCCCCGGTCACGAAGGGAGCTGAATATTTCGATAAATTCCCGGGAGAGTTTTGTGTCCAGATGGGCAGTAGGTTCGTCAGCTATGATAATTTCCGGATCATTAATCATGGCCCTGGCTATGGCCACACGTTGCTGTTCACCGCCTGAAAGCCATTCCACCCTGGCATCCTGCCGTTCTGTTATATTAAAAATGGCAAAAAGTTTACTAGCACTTTCTGATAGCTTCTTGCGATTTTCGCCGCCTGGCAGGGCAGGCAGAATAACATTTTCAAGAGCTGATAATCCCTTTACAAGATTGAACTGCTGGAAAATAAAACCAAACGTCTGACGCCGGATATGGGTTAGAAAACGTTCGGGCAGGCTTGTTATCTCTCTATCCTGCAGCCATATTCTACCTGATGTCGGCCGTGACATGCAGCCAATCATGCTCAGGAGGGTCGTTTTACCGGAACCGCTGGGACCACTGAAAACGGTGATTTTGCCTTGCTCAACAGTAAGGCTCACACCGTCAACGGCACTGTATTCATTGCTGCTGCCGAAATTGAAGGTCTTTTGGATATCCTTCAGCCTGATCATTTCAACTCCTCATTATTGCGTCCGGGTCAATGGTGGATGCCCGCCACGAAGGCAGAATTGTTGCCGTGATATACGGCATCACAGTAAGAATAAAAAGAGCTGAAACCTGATAGAAATCAATGGCGGGAGTTAATCTGAAATGTGGATAGAGCACACTCCATCCTTTCAGGGCTGGTCCGAATAGTACAGAAGAGGCAAAAAAAACATGCAGATAAGCCAAAGTGATTCCCACCAGAAAAGAAGACAGCGAAATTACCGCTCCCTCCCAGAATTTCATAAGCAGGACGTCCGAAGTTTCCCAGCCTATCGCTTTGAGTATACCTATTTCCCGCCGCTCTTCCGCACTGAGACCGGAGCCTTTGTCCCAGGCGAAAATAACAAATGCAAGCACTGAACCTGACAGTAGCACCACCATAATGCCGCTGCGCCAATCAAAGGCGCCTTCGTAGGTTCTCAGAATCTCATCTCTGATAATTGGCCTCGTATCGGGTAGTATGTCTGCAATCTTCTGCGCTATCGTTGCCAATTCCCTGGAATTTTTCACCGTCACCGACAGGTCGGTGACAAGGCCTTCTTTCATCCCGAAAAGGTTGCGGAAATCCTGCTCGCTAATTAGCATCAGGTCCGAAGATACAAGTTCACTCTCTGCGGACAATATTTCGCTGACCATGAAAGCTGTATTATCACCCAGGTATGTCCTGAAGGTCATCATGTCATCTTTGTAGAGGCCCCGGGCTCTGGAGATACCATTGCCGATAACCATAGTCCCGGGCAGGGCATCCTTAACAGCAATCAGGGTGTAGTTTGCCCCTACTACAGGATCAAAATAATAGCCCCAAAGCCTGCCCTCGACTTTACTGACACCCCGGATAGCACTGATTGTATCAACAGCAGTAAGGGGCATTAATGTGTGCCTGCCCGCCTGCATGCGCTGGACAACAATTTCCGGAGCAGCCCTTAGAAGCTGAGATGCTTCTTTTTTTATGGCACCTGTAAAGAAGAGAACCGAAGCCAGCAGAAAAACCATGGCGGTAAAGACTACAAATAGGGCTATATTTTTACTCTTTCTTCGCAGGATGGATGATAAGGTAAAATCCAGAACATTTCGCTGTTTCTCAATCCATTCCATGGCTTTGCAAATGAGCAGGCGGTTGCAACAGAGATCCGGACGGAAAGTGCTCCATTGCAGTTGGATGATCTTGAAAGGGAGTATGCAGGTCAGCCATGGACGGATGACGGGTATAACGGGCTTCTGTAAAGATACATAGATCGGTGAGTGCCAGATCCCGCACCAATCCCTTCGATAATGCTATTTTGTCTATTGATTTGTCGTGGAGCAAATAAGCATGCAGGAGTGTAAAACAGAAAACAACAATACAGGATGCAAGAAAAAGTATAAATGCGCCAGATTTTCTGATCATTATCAGAGTGCCCCAACGGTTTTTGCATTGATATCCTGAAAACGCAGGATCTTTTTGCCGTCGTGATCTTTCATAAACTCTTCTGCGGCGGTCAATGAGTCAAACGGTATAAGCTCTTTACCCATAGGTCCGTAAACATCACTGCCGATCACGTAATATGCCTTCTGCATTTCTATGAGACGGAGTCCATAGTACTCGGTAACCGCTCCACTTGTTATTTCCAACACCTTACCCGGGGTATATTGGTCCACATCAAAATAATATTTGAACATATCCTTAGGACCGTCAAACCAGGAGCGGGAACCGTCGCCTAACTCCAGGACGGCGAGCCAGTCGGGGTATTTGGCAACAAACATTCCACAGACAGGACATTTGTCACTTGGTTCCGGCTTCATCTTTTCTTCGGCATCAACATTGAAAACTGGGAAAAGAAGTAGTACTGCCAGCAGGGCAGTGAATACTATTTTTGAAAATTTCATATCAATTATTATCCATTTTAACAGCTGACTGCATTATGAAAAGGGGCGGCTCATATGAACCGCCCACAGGGTTCATATCGAATTATATTTATTGATGAGAAATCATTTTCGCTTTCTTCATCTTTCTTTTTTTTCTGATCATTTTAGTATCTTCGTACAGGTCAACATATGTGGCTTTCATGACCTGGTCAAAATCTGCAAGCTGTCCACCGTTGCTTTGGATAAAGGCTTCGGCTGCCGCCTTATCGGTAAAGGCCCACTTAGCATTTCTGGTCATGACACCGGGCTTAGAGCCACCGATAACCCAATGCGCTGTTGCAGAATCGATGTGTTTTCTGGTGTTGTAATCACCAGCCATTACTTTATCTGGTGTCTTATCGATGTTGAGTGCCAGGTCCACAGAGGCACAGTGAGTGGAGCAGGTTTTCACTTTTGAACCGTCATCATATTTGATGACAACTGCAGAATGAGCGAATTTCTCCAGACTCATACCGCAGTACTTACAACCTTCTCCACCACCACCATGGCCATGTTC
Source organism: uncultured Desulfobulbaceae bacterium (assembly GCA_945787325.1). Lineage (GTDB taxonomy): Bacteria > Desulfobacterota > Desulfobulbia > Desulfobulbales > BM004 > CALZHP01. The sequence goes on along the minus strand of CALZHP010000050.1, from coordinate 12 downwards.
CATTGCTAATGC
>CALZHP010000049.1 GCA_945787325.1 uncultured Desulfobulbaceae bacterium | reverse complement strand
TGTTCATTTTTTTCGTATCAAAATATTTGATTTCAGTTCCGGAACATATGCCAAGATCACCAAAAACCTCTCGATCTGCAAGACAGATATCTAAAAGGTTAACACCGGTACCGACATAAGCCCCGGCAATACCTGCGTTAACCACACCATCTATTTTATACACATTTTCAAAAAGATATTTCGACAACTTCAAAACGGTCTCAACCGGCCCGACCCCGGTAATTATTGTTTCAGTATTACTGTGGGACACCATTAAGTCCTTAATCGGATTCATTTCAAAGTCGGTGGCAGTAACTACAAGGTACATATATTTCCTCTTTTCTTTAGTCTGGATATTTCACGAGTCAAGTTGGTTGAAGAAACGAGGTTCAAAGTAATTCGCTATGCTGAAGTATGCTGATTGCTTTGAACCGAAGTAGATTCGGCCTATTTGGCTCGCCCTTTGGGTAGGTAATTTTGAATAATATAATACTTCACCTGTTTGGTACAAATTGGATTTCAATAAACCTTCTAGCAATGTGCTGGAACAGTCGATAAATTTAGATGTTATACAAACTTTTCAAAATTACTCATGAGATATTCAGGTTCGTTGTCCCTTATTACCATGAATTACAAATAGCAAACAGGCAACGGAATAAAAAGTTCATGCGTCACTCTGGAAATTAGGGTATTTTTCCGCAGCCTTCAACAGATATTTAAACATCATTTTTATACAGCATATCCAATATGAATAAAGACTTCGATTTAAACTCATACGATTACATTCTTCCACAGGATAAAATCGCCCAATTTCCAGCTGAAAAACGAGACTCGTCCAGGCTTCTGGTTCTACATACTGAAAGTGGACATATAGAAGACAGACATTTTTACGATATAATTGACTATTTGCATCCAAATGATCTTATTGTTGTTAACAATACTAAAGTGTTTCCAGCTCGGCTGATCGGCAGGAAGACAAGTGGAGGCAAGGTTGAGATTTTTCTGTTGGAATTTCCTCAGAAAAAACTTGTTTCGGGTACATGTGAACAAAAACAAAAGATAGTAACTGCTGCCTGCCTTATAAAAAGCTCCAAAAGACCGAGGCCCGGCACGAAACTCGTCTTTCATGATGATCTTGAAGGAGAAGTACTAGAACTTCTGGAAGGAGGAAAAGCAATCGTATCCTTGTCATATAAAGGTAACCTGCAAGAAATCCTTGCCCGTCATGGAAAAATTCCCCTGCCACCCTATATTCGTCGCGGTGAAGGGGGAAAAAAATCAGACAAAGATCGATACCAGACATTATATGCGGACAAAACAGGTGCTGTAGCTGCACCTACTGCCGGCCTTCATTTTTCTGAAGAACTTCTTAGTAAAATAAAAGATAAAAATGTCCATTTTGCAGCAATCACTCTGCATGTCGGATACGGAACGTTTGCACCGGTACGTAAAAAAGACATCCGAGATCACAATATTCATGAGGAATACATTAATATCCCAAAGGAAACCGCTGAATTGATCAACAAGACAAAAGCAGCTGGTGGAAGAATATGGGCTGTGGGTACAACCACAGTTCGTGCCCTGGAATTTGCTGCAAACAATGAAGGAAATGTACATGAAAAGGAAGGTTGGTGTGGCTTGTATATCTACCCGGGATTTCACTTCAAGGTTATAGATAACCTGATAACCAACTTTCATCTCCCAAAGTCTTCCCTACTCTTCCTGGTTTCAGCACTTACAGGTAGAGAAATGCTTCTTCATGCCTATCAGGAGGCAGTCAATAGTGACTATAAGTTTTACAGTTACGGAGACGCAACCCTCATCTTACGAGACAAATAAAAAACCCGCAGATTAAACTGCGGGTTCGAAAAATAATTTTCACAAGAATTAAGACGATGTAGCAGGGCAGGAATTGCAAGCTGGAGCAGACTCTTTCTTACTGGATGTAGACTCTTTCTTCGCCGGGCAGGAAGATCCGGGAACAGTTTTGCCATTCTTACCACCACAACCATTGGAACTGCTGTAACCGTCTGCATACCACCCACCACCTTTAAGGTGAAAGGCGCTTTGGGATAATAGTTTTTTTAAACTGCCGGAACAATCCGGACACGTTTTCAAAGGTTCTTCAGAAATTTTCTGCATTACTTCTGTTACCATATTGCAGGACTCGCATTCATACTCGTAGATGGGCATTACCTGTTCTCCTTGTACTGCTAATAAAAACTTGCTACTTGAATTATTTTAAAAAGAGCCGAACAGGATTTATCTCCCGGTCGGCATAGAGTTTCTATTATATTCTAATTAAAACAACCAATAATAATAATCTTGCTGACACTTTCTGTCAACTTTCGTTTATTTTTTTCTATATCAATAAACTTTCATTTAACAGACTTTCGATAAAAGAATTTCTTTGCAATTAAAAGGGTATGTGTTTAAATATTAAGATGAGTGTTTAAGGCTTCCATCTCACATCATCTACCCTTCCTGATAATATTTGACACTTTGAAGGTTAGAAGCACTGATTTTTTCTATGCACTTAAACATATCCCAATAATCTGATTTCAGTTTTGCCTGAAATTATAGCAGAACTTAAAGATAATATAGATTGTCCCTTTGGCACAAAGGCTAGTATCTGAACCTCCACCCGGATGTTATCATTACTGGTATATAACCAGCACAACATCCACAAAATTTTTTTGCTCCCTCCCCTTCACTGCCGCAATAAGGTAACGGTGTGATATTGCTTTGCAAAAGTTTCATATTACCTTAATGGCATTGAGGGTAACGTTCAAATTAATTAAAGAGGAGATTAAATGGTAAAAGCTGACAAGAAAACAAAAACCGGCAAGGTTGCTAAGAGCAAAGCTAGCAATAAGGATACAAAGTCCAAAACATCCCCAAAAAAGGCTGTTAAGAAGACCACCGCACAGGCTGCACGAAGTATTACCGCTAAAAAGACCCAGGCAGAAAAACATTACCAGGAATTGTTTGATGGGCTTGATACATCTGAAGCACAACCATATTCTATGTCTTCAACATTCAGCATAAATGATATCATTGATCATCATATGTTTGGGTTTGGCCTTGTAACTTCAACAATTCAACCGAACAAAATAGAAGTTACATTTAAAAAGGGTCCGAAAACGCTGATTTCAGTTCTCAAAAAACCAGAATATCTTACCAGAAAAAGGGGGCCGGTTATTCCAAGAAAAAGGGGGCCGCAGTTGAAAAGTGATAAGTCAAATGATAATTAATTAACCTGTTGATTTTCAATCAATCAACAGGTTAATCATAACTCAAAACTGTTAAATTACATCCGTCTCTTTTTTCTTTTACGCCCAGCTGCAACGGATTTTTTTGAAGCGTATTTAAATGGTTCCGTTTTCCTGTCTAGATAGGCTGGTCTTTTACCTTGGGCAACTTCAATCTTTACTTTCTTACCATTAACTATCATGTGATTGAAGGCATGCAAAACGTGTTCGGCAAATCTGCTGTCTGCCTCAAGAAAAGAGAAGTTACGCAGAAGTTCAATCTTGCCGATGCTAATATTTCCAACCTTTGTTCTTTCATTAATTATTCCGATTAATCTTTCAGGAACAATACCGTCACCCTTCCCCACATTAATGAAAAAACGGGTGAATCTACTCCTGCTATTTCCATTCCTGCCTTTCGCATCTTTCTCTTTTCTGCGCTCTCCTTTTTTCACAGCCTTCTCTTTCTTTATATTTAAATCAGGCGCATTGCGGTAATATTCTAGAAAGCGCTTAAATTCGTAAGCCACAAAACGTTTAATAAGATCTTCACGATCCAATGAGGCTAGGTTTTCTTCAATGACAGGCAGATACTGCTCAATTAGATTTTCATCCACTTCATGACTCATTATAGAGTCAATTTGGCTGACAAGCTGTTTTTCACATATTTCCTTGCCGGACGGCACCATGCAGCGCTCAAATTTTTTCCTTATACGCTTTTCAATAGCTTTGATCCTGCCGGTTTCTCTCTGGTGAATAATAGCAACCGAAATTCCAGTTTTTCCAGCCCTGCCGGTACGGCCGCTTCGATGAGTATAATTGGCAATTTCATCAGGGAGATTGTAATTAATAACATGAGTCAGATCATTGACGTCAACACCACGGGCTGCAACATCTGTAGCCACAAGCATCTGAATACTTTTGTTCCTGAACTTCCTCATTACCTGGTCGCGCTGAGACTGTGAAAGATCGCCGTGGAGAGCTTCTGCCATATATCCTTCCTGCATGAGTTTATCCGCTACTTCCTGGGTTTCATGTCTGGTTCGACAGAATATAATCCCGTATATATCCGGATTCACATCAACGATTCGTTTCAATGTAGGGTAACGATCTTTAGCCCGCACCATGTAATACTGATGACAAACGTTTTCCGCACCGGAATTTCTTTGACCTACGACAATTTCCCGGGGGTTCTTCATGTATCTGCTCGCAATGGAAGCCACATCTTTTGACATGGTTGCCGAGAACAGAAGTGTGCTCTTATCATCAGGAGTCTTATCCAGAATAGCATTAATCTCTTCCTGAAATCCCATATTAAGCATCTCGTCCGCTTCATCAAGGACCACCGTGTTAATTGAAGAAATATTGGCCGAACCCCGCCTCATAAGATCATGCAAACGCCCCGGAGTGGCAACTATTATATGTGCTCCTTTATCAAGGGATACAATCTGGCTGGCTATAGGTGCTCCTCCGTAGACTGCAAGGATACGAACATTAAGAACATGTCTGGCGAAAGATTTTAAATCCCGGGCAACCTGAACACACAATTCCCTTGTGGGACATAACACCAGAGCCTGTGTTTTATTACTGCCGGAATTTGTTAATTGCACAAGTGGGACACCAAACGCCGCAGTTTTACCAGTACCTGTCTGTGCAAGACTTATCAGGTCTCCTTGTCCTTCCAGCAGCATGGGGATTACCTTTTCCTGAATGGGGGTTGGAGCTTCAAAACCCAGTTCTGAAAGTCCTTTGTCAATGTTCTTGTTGACACCAATTTTTTTGAATGTTTTCATTTTTCTATATTAGGTAAAAATATGCTGTGGGCATAACCGAAATTGCCTGAACAAACTTAAGTACAAACCCGTTTGATGACGACTTGTTTGTTATGAATTACAGATTTTCTGGGAGTATCGGTTCTCACCATCAGTGTTAGGCAGAAACTTGCCGGCTTTTCAATTAGTGGTAAGAAACTCACAAAAGAAGGAAAAAACGGAATAAGAATATACTGCGCAGTTTGAAGTAATTAATTCAACGAGCTTATAACACGATAGCTTTTATTTCTCAACCTTATTTCAATTGCCCTATATATCCGGTAATCAGTCTAGTTTATTAATACCGAGACACAATTTAATCTTTACAAAAGTTCATCACATGATTGTGCCTGCCTGAGTAAATATTGGCTGCATGAAACAATTATGCTGGGTATTATTATCAAATAACCGCAATAAAAAATTAAATTTTAATTATATTACTAAGCAAATTCAGGGATCGGTCGTGTGTTATTCTTTATACTTATCAACAGACTGTGATAGAGACATGAAAGTTTTAAACTCGAATCATGTTCAATTCATCAAATTAGAAACATATGTTGAAAATGAGAACACTCACCTACTCAATCTGAAAAACAAGTGGTTTGTAGGATCTGTCACTGAATGTAGCTGCACATTCAGACATTTATATTCAACTGAACTCGGATTCGCTGAACCGCAGGACTGGTATCCAGAGGAAGCAGATGAAATTGAAGCAACCAGACAATTTTATAAATTGATTTTATATCTCCTGGAAGATGAATTTAGCGTAGAATGTCTTGATGTATGGACTGGTGCAAAACCTAATGATATATCTATTCTGGAAGTTGATATGGATAAAGTTTCAGAACAAGAGTTTCGATTTTTTGAAAATTATCTGTTCAGGTTTATAAAGACTTAAAAAAAGTAAGTTAAGGGGAAATATGGACGCACATTAGCGGATTACTATTTTTGGATCGGGACGTATTGAAGAAGGAGATGCCGAATATAAAGACATATATACTATTGCCAGAGGACTGGCAGAATCCGGATTTGATATCGTAACCGGTGGCGGTCCCGGCATCATGCAGGCAGCTAATGCCGGCCATAAAAGTGTAAAAACGGATACACATTCAATAGGGTTGAATATCGAGTTGCCATTTGAACAGGAAGCAAATAAATACCTTGATATAAATAAAGACTTTGAAAGGTTCAGCAATCGATTAGATACTTTCATGTCTCTTTCAGATGCAGTCGTTGTTGCAACAGGTGGCGTAGGTACTTTACTCGAACTTTTTTATGCCTGGCAGCTTGTACAAGTTCAGCATATCTTTGAAATACCAATTATTCTGTATGGCGAAATGTGGACTACACTTATGAAGTGGCTTCGTGAGGAAGTACTTACCAAGAAGCTAATCGATAAAGATGACATGCATAATTTGTTTCATCTTTCCTCAGCGGAGAAAGTTGTAAAGTTCATTAACAAGATTCATGAAGACCGCTCAAAGATGGATCATGTCTGTCTGAGTTACATTAAATACAGGGTAGAATGGGAATAAGACTTTGCCTCACCAATATTTCCCAACTGATGATTATATTAATGAAATATTGAAATTATTCTATTTGCAGTAATATTCAATTTGAATATAAACATATTACATTTCTTGTCTCCTTTAATTACTTCACTTCTTTGCAAATATAATTTCAAATATATCAATATTGACCTTGATGTTTGTATAATACCTGTATTAACATTTGAATTTAGTTAATTGTAAAATTCAGGAGGTATATTTATGGGGAAAACATTAGTCGAGATGACAGCAGACATTATCCAGGCGCAGTGCGGTTCTACTAATATGTCAACAGAAGATATTACATTTGCCCTGCATAACACCTTTAAAGCATTACAAGCGATTCAGACTGAAGAATGCAAGCTTATGCAAGAAGGAGCTTCTACAAGTGTCTCTAATGAAATTTCAATCTCCCCTGAAAAATCCATACTGAAAAATAAAGTTATATGCCTTGAATGTGGCCAGGAATTCAAGATGATTTCTCCCAAGCATCTTAAATCACATGGTCTGACTGGCAAGGAATACAGGAAAAAATACGGATTTTCCTTGCGGCAACCCCTATGCGCCAAATCTCTGTCCGACAGACGTAAAAAAGCTGGCAAACAGAGAGGTTTGCCAGCTAACTTGAGAAAAGCTATCGCCAAACGAACAAAGAAAAAATCATCAAAAAAATAATCACCTCTTAAATAGTAAATTATTATGATTGGTATTTTTGACTCTGGTGTAGGAGGAATGACCGTTGCCCACGCTGTAGAAAATTTACTGCCGGAATACCGTGTTCTTTATTTCGGTGACCTTGCCAGAACTCCTTATGGTACTAAAAGCCAGGAAACTATTATTAAGTATTCAATTCAGAATACTGAATTCCTCCTTGATAATGGCGCAAAAGTAATAATTATTGCCTGCAATTCGGCAGCAAGTGTTGCTTCTGAAATATTGCGCGAGCGATTCAGTGTTCCAATATTTGAGGTTATTACTCCGGCCATAGATAAAGCAATCAAGACTACAAAATCTGGCAGGGTTGGGATTATCGGCACACGGGCTACTATCAGAAGTGGTGTTTATGAGAAGAAAATTAACGGAAAGTCTCCTGAACTACAGGTTTTCTCAACAGCTTGCCCCCTGCTGGTGCCCCTGGTAGAAGAAGGCTGGACTGACAAGCGCGAGACTGCTATGATTCTAAGACGTTATCTATATCCCCTCAAACTCAAGCAGATAGATACTCTTGTTTTAGGTTGCACCCATTACCCCCTGCTAAAAGAACTCATTCAGCCCCGCATAGGAAAAAAAAGTGTTACCTTGATAGACTCATCTGTTGAGGTGGCGATGTCTGTTCGAGACTATTTAATTAAGAATAGTAAGGTAGCAGATTTGTTGGAAGCAAACGGCGAAAACATATATTACTCTTCTGATTTAACAGAAGCAGCAGAAACAACAGCCATGAAAATTTTTGGCCGAGAAGTTCATCTCCGTAAGGTGTGATACAACCGATTAAAGATATAAATGCAGGTGTAGATTTTTATGAAAACATCTAAGTATAAGTCTCTGTTCTATTTTCTTGTTATTGTAATTTTTTTTCAGATGTTATCGGCTTCAATAAGCCGTTCTTCGGAATTGTCTCCTTCTGAAATAGCCAGCCGATTGCAAAAGTCTTATGATAGTGCAAATACAATTTCTGCTGATTTTAAACAGATAACCACCATGTCTTTGACAAGACGCCAGAGAACCGGTGCAGGCACTATGCTTTTCATGCGACCGGGGCGTATGCGCTGGGATTATCTGGTTCCTGATAAGCAGATTCTGATCAGCGACGGCAGCACTTTTTATATGTATCTGGAAAAAAGCAATCAAATGATCATTTCTTCTGCAAAGGAATACTTACAATCCGATGTCACCTATTCATTTTTCTCCGGTACCGGTGATATTCTAAGGGATTTTGATGTGCAATTTACAGAAAATGGCAAAGAATCTGAAGAAATGGCATATGGTATTAAACTGACTCCCAAAAAGCCGCACCCTCAGGTAACTACACTTTACATGTGGGTCGACCATGAATCATTCATGATCAACCACTTGCAGATTATCGATCATTTTGACACTATAACCGATCTGTTTTTTTCTGATATTAAGGTGAATAAGTCTTTCAGCGAAGCTCATAAGAAAAAAATTGACGATAAACTTTTTACAATAACCCCACCTCCAGAAACAGAAATTATTCGACAATAGAATTTTTATTATGAATTCATATATCGCTGATTCTATATATGAAAACAAGTGGACTGTTAACTGCAGCCATACCTGCATGTATAGCTGCAGTTAAATTGTTGAAAATATGAGACGGGAAGACGTGGGCTGTATGTATTGCAATTAATCTTTTCTGACAAGTCAACCAATAACAGCAGAAGACTATGAAATTCCTACATGGCGGTAATATTATAGCTACAGCTAAAGAACTTGGTCTTCCAATATCTAGCCTCATTGATATGAGCAGCAACCTTGCGCCATTAGAAACCGACCCAGATCTTCTGAAAGAATTAAGAGAACGTTTATCTGAAATTTCATACCTTCCTGAAACCGATAGTGAAACTCTGCGCGAGCTTTTTGCCGAAAAATACAAGCTGAATACTGGCCAGGTCCTCGTCGGAAACGGTACAACAGATTTTATTTATGCCATTCCCCAGTTAATGGGTATAAGTCGTGCCCTGATTATCAACCCTACTTATTCTGACTACGTTAAGGCTTGCAGAAATGCTGCAATAACTCCGGAAAGCTATTTACTCTCACTCGACTCCGATTTTGAATTGAACCTTGAACAGTTAAGCAGAAAACTGCTCGGTGAAGAACTCGTCTTCATCTGTAATCCTAATAATCCAACAGGAATATTAAAACCTACAGTTGAGCTTCATAATTTTATTAAAGAACACAAAAGTACTTTATTTGTGATCGATGAAACTTACCTGCCATTTATTCGAGAAAAATCTCTGGTTAATTATTTCATACCAGAAAATCTTTTTGTTCTTCGGTCATTTTCGAAAGTTTATGGGATACCTGGTCTCCGCCTCGGTTTTCTGGTTTCAAATGAACAGTCCGTTGCAAAAATCAGAAACAAAAGCAAACCTTGGGGAGTTAACCGCCTGGCACAAATTGCTGGTGAATATATAATTACCAAAGGTGACCAATATGATGAAGCTGTAGTACGATTTCTCGAGGAAGAAAGACAGCGGTTTGTGCAGCAACTTTCAGGCCTTTCAGATGTTGAGGTGATACCTGGTAATGCCAATTATATACTTTGTCGGCTGACTGGGGAAATAAATGCCGAAGAATTAAGAATAAAAATGCTAGATCAGCGTTTTATGATACGAAACTGTTCAAATTTTGAAGGACTGGACGATACCTTTTTTAGACTATCGCTAAAAAGCAAACAATTAAATTCTCTTTGCATTAAAACCTTGCAAAATATCCTTACGCAAACATAATCAAAGTACTTATATTTAAAACTGAAAAGACACTCCAAGCAGTAATTATTATATATTGTTTTAGCCCAAGGCAACTTATTAATTAGTATTTCAAACTACTTGGGTATTAATTCACATTCTCACATCAGCTCTATCAGCAATGTTTTATAAGAAGAGGTAATGAAAATGGATCCCAAGGACAAACAAACTATAACAAATGATACAGGCTCAGCTGAAACCGGTGAGAGCTTTGCAGACCTCTTTAATGACTCCCCGGTTAAGAAAAAAACAATTAAGCCAGGCCAGAAAATAGAAGCTGAAGTTGTGAGTATATCAAAAGAGTATGTTTTTCTGGATGTTGGCGACAAGAGTGAAGGATATATTACACGGGAAGAACTTGAGGACGATAATGGTGATCTCACAGTAAAAACTGGTGATTTCATAAGCGTTTTTTTCCTTTCCAGCAAGGGCAGTGAAAAACTGTTTACCACAAAAGTTGGGGGCACAAGTACTTCTGCTGCCCACCTGGAAGACGCATACGCAAATGGCATTCCTGTTGAAGGTCTAGTGCAGAAGGAGATAAAAGGTGGTTACGAAATCACACTCAGCGGTAGCGTAAGAGCATTTTGTCCATATTCACAAATGGGGTTTCGCCGAGCCGAGGACCCGCAGACCCATATCGGCGATCGTTATACATTCAAAATTACCAAGTATTCTGAAAACGGTCGTAATATTGTTGTTTCACGTCGTGCTATTCTGGCTGAAGAGCGTGAACAGAAGAAAGAAGAGCTGAAAAAAACACTTACGGAAGGTATGACAATTCGCGGAGAAGTTACTTCTATTCGTGACTTTGGGGCATTTGTAGATATCGGCGGCATTGACGCTTTAATTCCAATATCAGAAATCAGCATGGAACGAGTTGAAAACATAAATGATTACCTGACTGTCGGGCAGAAGGTGGAAGCTATAATACTCAATCTTGACTGGGAAAATAACAGGGTAGCTTTGAGCCTTAAAGCCGGTATGGCCGATCCCTGGGAGTCAATTGAAGAAAAATTTCAAATTGGCTCGTGCTGTACAGGAAGAGTAGCACGCCTTTTGAACTTTGGTGCTTTTGTTACTCTGGAACCTGGTGTTGACGGGCTTGTACATATTTCAAAACTCGGCTGCGGAAAGCGAATAAATCATCCCAGGGAAGTAGTCGTTGAGGGACAGACAATTGAAGTGCGTATAGAATCAATTGATCTTGAAAAAAAGCGGGTTGCACTGGATATGGCTTCTGAAGCAAGAAAAGAGGCGGAACAGCAAGAAGCGGTTGAAGATTATAAGGAACATGTAAATAAGGCCGATAAGCCAGCTTCAATCGGGTCTCTTGGCGAAATTCTTCAGAAAAAGTTGCAGGAAAAAAATAACCGATGACAGGTCCAACTTGCAATTAATTGAAAAAAATTTGCTGCAAAAATGCCGTACAGAATTAAGGCCGATACTTGAAGTAGCCATTTATGCTGCAACTGAAGCAGGTACGGTCATCAGAAATCTTTTCGGGACATCTGTTTCAGTGCGTCACAAGGGTGATATTGACCTGGTAACTGAAGCTGATGTGGCCGCTGAAAAAATTATTATTGAAATTCTTGATAAAAGCACAATTAAAGCAAGTCTTCTCGCCGAGGAATCACATTCACAATATGACACTGTTCCACAAAATCCTGTCTGGATAATTGACCCCCTTGACGGCACTACAAATTTTGCCCATGGTTTTCCGTGGTTTGGAGTATCAATTGCTTATGCCAGCAAAGGCGAGCCTCTTGCCGGGGTAATTTACTGCCCCATTCAGGATGAACTTTTCATTGCCTGCCGTGATGCCGGGGCATGGCTTAATAATGAAAAAATAAACGTTTCTGGTGTAACAAGACTACAGGATTCATTGGTTGCCACGGGCTTTCCTTATGACATACACAAAGATCCGGAACCTGTAGTTTCTGCTTTTTCAGCGGTGCTGAACAAAGCACAGGATATCCGGCGCGCCGGTTCTGCAGCTTTGGATCTTGCCTACCTGGCCTGCGGCAGGTTGGATGGTTTCTGGGAAATTAAACTGAAGCCATGGGATACTGCAGCCGGACAATTGCTGGTTGAGGAAGCCGGCGGTAAAATAACAACACTGAATGGTGATCAATACAATCCATTTGTACCGGAAATCCTGGCAACAAATGGCATTATTCATGGTGAGCTGATTGATACCATAAAAGCTTCCACTTGATATCTGTGTTTTTACAACCTAATCAATATGTTCCGGAGCAAATCCCCTGCGCATGGTATTTTCTGTAACAGTACGCGGCTCCATATACTGAAGCAGATAATCGTGCCCACCAGCTTTTGATCCAATTCCAGACATCTTGAAACCGCCGAACGGTTGTCTGCCGACAAGCGCACCAGTAATCCCTCTGTTTAGATAGAGATTTCCCACCCTGAAATATTTACTGGCATACTCAAGATGTGAAGGGCTCCTGCTAAGCACACCGCCGGTGAGAGCATATCTGGTAGAATTTGCGATTTCGACAGCTTCTTCAAACGAGTCGGCACGCATCAGGGATAAGACAGGGCCGAATATCTCTTCCTGTGCAATTCGATGGTCAGTTGTTATATCACCTATTATGGTTAATGGCGCATAAAAGCCATGCAAAGAAACATCCCTTGAAAGGAGCACCCTGCCTTCCTTTTTTCCAATCTCAATGTATTTTATTATTTTTTTCTGGGCTTCTTCATCAATTACCGGGCCCATGAAATTTTTCGGGTCTTCGGCAGGTCCAAGTTCAACTGTGCCCGCTGCTTCCACCAGCCTATGCACGAATCTGTCATAAACTGAGTTGAGTATTATCACCCGTGAACAGGCAGAACACTTTTGACCCTGATAGGCAAAAGCCGACTGGATAACGTGCGAAACAGCTTCATCAAGGTCTGCATCATCATCAACTATTATCGCATTCTTACCACCCATTTCGGCAATCACTTTTTTAATGCTCTTTTGTCCCGATCTCAAAATAGACGCTTTCTCAGAAATTCTCAGACCAACTTCCTTCGATCCTGTAAAAGCGATAATATTAATGTCCGGATGTTCTACAATGTAATCTCCTATCTCGGCACCCCGAAATGGAGCATAATTAAAAACCCCGGTCGGAAGATCTGTATCCAGAAACACATCTGCCATCAATGCCCCTGTAACCGGTGATAATCCGGAAGGCTTGTAGAGAACTGTATTACCAGAAACAAGAGCCGCAGCACACATCCCGCAGCTTATCGCAAAGGGAAAATTCCATGGAGCTATGACAACAGCAATTCCTCGCGACTCATATACATACCGATTCGATTCTCCCGGTAGATTAATAAGCTGAACTCCTTTCTCCAACCTCAGCATTTCCCGGCCGTAGTATTCTAGGAAATCGACAGCTTCGGTTATATCGGCATATGCCTGATCCCATTGTTTGCCAACCTCCAGGACTTGCCAGGATGCATATTTAACTACATTCGTACGTATACGTTCCGCAGCAGAAAACAGGTATTCTGCCCTTTCTTCTGCTGACTTTATACGCCATTCAGGCAATGCTTGAGAAGCAGCCGCAATTGACAGATCGATTTCCTTTTTGCCGGCCAGGCATACTTTGCCAACTATTTCGTCCGGCAAAGCTGGATTGACTGAAGTAATCAGTTTTTCTGTGAATACTTTTTCGGATGCTATACGTAAAGGCCATGTTTTGCCTATCGCTGAACGAATTTTGGTAATTTCTTCGGTGAATGAGTTTCTCAGCTCATGTTTTGTAAAATCTGCTGCAGGCTGATTTGTGAAATCTTTTCTTTTTTCGTTTTTCTCAGTGTAAGCAGAATTGTACATCTGCTCTTCGCTCTCTGCCAGATATTTTCTTTCCTCACTTAAAAGATCTTGAGGATTTTGCAGAAGTTTTTCTACATCCTCACCTTCAACAAAATTCTGTCGCAGAAATGATTCATTTGAGATGTTTTCAAGTAGCCTGCGGACAAGATATGCCATACCTGGAATTAATCCACCAAAAGGACAATAAAGCCTGACATTTCCGGCAATTTTCTGCAGCCCTTTCCGTACAGGTTCCCCCATACCAAACAAAACTTGAAATTCATACTTTTCTTCAGGCACATTAAGCAAACGGGCCATTTCCATCACTGTTGCAATCGAACGAATATTATGTGAAGCACAGGCGAAATTGCAGATATCATGATTTTTCAAAATTAAGGAAGCATGCCTTTCAAAAGCTGCATCAGTTTGAGCTTTATCTGGATAGACTGGGACGGACCAGCCATTTTGATTCGCCAGGATCATTTCATAATCCCAATATGCTCCTTTAACCAGCCTGATGTGTATTGGAATATTCTCAGAACGGGACCATTGAAGCATATCAGCCAAATCATTGTCTGTATCTCGGAGATAGCTCTGAATTGCAATACCAAAATGCGGGTAGTCACGAAATTCAGCTTGCTCTTTAAGACGCTTATAAACTTCCAGAGTAATGTCTTTGTATCGATATTGCTCCATATCAATACACAAAAAAGCACCAATGCTTTTGGCTTTCGCTACGAGCGGTACGAAACGTTCGACAATGCTTTGAACAGATCCATCAAAATTGGCAGGGTTAGCTTGAGAGTAGAGAGTTGTAGGTTTTACAGCAATATTTATTACTGGGGCATGACCCCAATCAGGTCCTAATTTATTGGTCCCAAGACCTTTCCACTTTTGCTGTTCATCATCCAATGATTCCAGAAGCTGTAAATAATTTTGCTGGTATTGATTTTCTTCCTCCCTGCTCACCGTTGCTTCACCGAGTATATCAACGGTAAATGAAAAGTTGTCATTACGAAGAGAGTTGATCGATTTAACAGCCTCAGACAAGTTTTCACCAATGATGAACTGCCGTCCCATTTTTTCGATATTTGTTCTGATGGTCTTTGCCAGCAACATACAGGCAAGCTTGCCTTTAAATGATTTCATACCCCATTTGAGTACCGCGGGAACTTCATACCCATCACATGAAAAGTATTCATCGAGGTGACGAACCAGTGAATCGTCAGTATCAAGACATGGCAAAACATCAACAAAACGAAAAAGTTGTGTTTTGAAATGCTCATTTTGCATAGCCCAATCCAGAACCTTCCCGGTCCACCAGTTTTTATTAAATATTGATGGGACTTCACCGCTAAATGAGGCAAAAAATTCCAGGCCGCGATTTTTGATTTTGTTTTCAAGTTCTAAATTATTCATGAGAAGTCCCCATAAAATATGAATAGCGCCAACGTAACTCCCTGAGTTTAACGGTTAATAAATTTAGCTGAAAATTATAAATAAAATTATTTGAAACTTCCGTCTCTCTTTCATAAGTAAAAAAAACAACACCTTATAAAACGTTTGCTTAAATTAATGATTAAACCACAAAAAAATCCTAACTTTTCGGAATATTTTTCCATAATAATGGAAAAACACGAAGTTTTAGATAGGCACGAAAGATATAACATACTGTTATTTTTATTATTATTAATGGAATATAGTTTGGCATATGAATTGCTTCTAATATTGTTACAAAATATATCAATATATTAATTAAATTAGCAAAGTGGATAAATGAAACTCTTAATGATAAGTGCTATCACAACGCCTGTTCTAGTAACAGCAACAAGCGTGGATACATTGGAAAAAATTTCCCAGTTGTCTGACCCTGCGTCTATGTTGCTATTAGGGTTTAGCTTAGTAACCATATCTACAATTACCCGTAAAATACGCAGTAAATAGTTTTTTACATCATATTTCCCCCTAAACACCTCATCATCATTTAGTTGGGAAAAAAAAGGGAAAAGCCTCCCGCCCGTGGCTTTTCCCTTTTTGTTTTTAAAAATAGAATCTATGGTTTTAAGCTATACCCCCTTCATAAGGATAATTATTCACACATATCATATAGCATCTTGATTTCCTGTGACCAGATATCTGGATTCGGTGTTTCGAGTATTAAAGGAACTTCTTCCAAACGAATGTCGTTCATGATCAGGTGAAAAGCATCTGTGCCAAGTTTTCCCAATCCAATACTTTCATGCCTGTCAATCCTCGATCCAAGTCCTTTCTTAGCATCATTCAAATGCATAGCCTTCAAATAGGGCAAGCCGATTATATTTTCAAACGATGATAATGTATTCTCATATACCTCTCTATTCCTAAAATCATATCCTGCAGCAAAGGCATGGCACGTGTCAAGACAGACTCCTACCCTGCTTTTATCCTCCACGGCTTCAATTATTAACGCAAGATCTTCAAATTGAAATCCGACATTACTGCCCTGTCCAGCAGTGTTTTCAATTACTGCGGCAACACCTTCCGTTTTATCCAGTGCTATATTGATGGAATCCGCAATGCGTTTAAGGCATTCATCATGGTTAATCTTTCTCAAATGACTACCTGGGTGAAAGTTAAGCATTGCCAATTCCAACTGCTCACAACGCTTCATCTCATCAAGAAAAGCTGTCCTGGACTTCTTCAATGCTTCTTTTTCGGGGTGCCCAAGATTTATAAGATAGCTGTCGTGAGGTACTATATTTTCTGCCGCGTAACCTGCATGCCGGCAGTTGACTTTAAACAATTTAATATTTTCAGCACGTAATGGTTTACCGACCCACTGCCTCTGATTTTTTGTAAAAAGAGCAAATGATTCTGCCCCGATTTCCTTTGCATTTAGGGGTGCGTTTTCAACTCCCCCAGCAATACTGACATGCGCCCCTACCCTTTTCATTTTATTAATCCACGTTGTATTTAAGATAATATTGAACAGTAGCTGAAAGCGACATGGGGGTTTTCTAAAGTGATAAATCCAGCCAGTTTCGCTTCATCAATTATCGATAAATACTTGCTTTTTGAAACATGAAATCGAGGCTCAGCTACAAAAAGTGTCCCCCCTGGCTTGAGGCTTTCGTGTATTTGCTTGAAGAAAACATCAGGCTTTGGCACCTCGTGTATCATCCAGAATGCCAGCGCAAAATCTATTTTTTCTGTTAGTTGGAGAGATTCATTTGTACATTTTCGACAGATGATACGATTCGCCATTCCTTTTTTCTCTGCTCTGTTCTTCAGGACATCAAGCATTTTCTGCTGAATATCTATAGCGATAACTTTGCCGTTATGTTCAACCATGTCCGCCATAGCAATTGAGAAATATCCCATGCCGCAACCTATATCAGCAGTTGTCATGCCTGGTTTCACGTACTTACGGAACATGTCTCCGGGATTATGAAAAAAGCGGCGGATTGGATTGTCAAATGTGTATGCCAGCCACCAAGGACAGATAAATTCGCCCATAATTATAATATTCGACCTTCTAAATAACTTGAAACTTCCAACATTTTGCAGTCCGGGTACTTTCAATAGACGTACTTCATGAAGCCTTTTTACTCATGCTCATGAAATCGGACCAAAAATAATGTTGACTCCGTGACTAAAAAGTTGCTTAACGATTTTTTCGGGCTCTCTATTACGATGAAACACAAATCTGCAGCAGCTGGTATTGAGTGATATACATGAGGATCAATTTCACTGTCGGACTGATTCAGGTTGATCTTCTGGTCACCATAAATCTGTGCTTTGCGCCTGTTCCCATATGAAATTTCCCGCATTCCCAATACAGTAGTAAAAAAAGACAGGTTGCCTTTATGCTATTCACTGTTAATACTAAGTGATCCAAACCAGTAACCTGAATATCAAAATCCACGGTGTTTGCAATATTTAAGCTGCATCATTCGAATTTCATAACACCCTTTAATGAGCGCATCGAATTACCAGTAAGGAACTAATTTGATTTTACATTTTTCTCTGTAAGGGCTTTCTGAATTATCCTGCTCATGTCTTCAATTTTATAAGGTTTCGGTGCAACACCAACAAACCCATAACTTTCATAATCAGACATAATCGGATCGTTTGCATATCCACTAGATACAATTACTGTTGCATCAGCGTCTACAGCAAGCAGTTGTTTTATAGCATCTTTGCCACCCATTCCCCCCGGTATGGTCAAATCCAATACTACAGCATCAAAGGGCTTACCATCAGCCTTGGCTTTTTCAAATATTTTAAGGGCCTCTCCGCCGTCCCATGCTGATTCTACTTCGTATCCGCAATACTCTAGCATGCCTGTTGCAATCTCTCTTACTATTTCTTCATCATCTACAACCAAAATTTTTCCGGTTCCTTTAATAAAATCGACATCTTCTTTTGTATCCACAGGCAGTAATTCTTTACTGGAAGCAGGAAGGAATATATGAAAACTGGTTCCTTCGCCAACTTTTGACTCTGCCAAAATGTGTCCGTCATGGTTTATTACAATCGAATAGGCCACTGCAAGTCCAAGACCGCTGCCCGATTTTTTGGTTGAAAAATACGGGTCGAAAATTTTAGCCAGGTTTTCTTGCGTAATACCTTCTCCCTCATCCCTGATTGATACCACTATATATTTTCCATCCTTAAAAGGCAGAACATCACCACCGTCCTTATTGAAATTACGGCAGCTTATATAAACATTACCTCCGTTTGGCATGGACTGGCTAGCATTCAATATAAGATTGTGTATTACCTGGGCTAGCTGGCCTTCATCGACCTCCACTGGCCAGCAATCTTCCGGAAATTCGTAGTTGCATATAACGCTTGACCCACGCAATACAAACTTGCAAGTATCACGAATAAGCCCCTCAATTGAAGTAACATTTTTAATTGGAGTCCCCCCCTTTGAAAAAGTGAGGAGCTGTTTTGTTAAATCCTTTGCACGATATGTTGCTTCTTCCGCCGTCTTTAACCGTTCCTGAATTTTCTCATTATCTGTGGCAAACAATTTGGCCAGAGACACATTACCAAGGATTGCTGTAAGTAGATTATTAAAATCGTGCGCAATCCCTCCAGCAAGAACACCCAACGATTCAAGTTTTTGCGTTCGCTGCAACTCTTCACGTATCCCTTTTTCTTCGGTGACATCCCTCAATATGCAACGAACATAAGCTGGACGACCTTCCTCAAACTTAACATTGGCATTTCCGGCAACCGATATCATCTTACCGTCCTTGGAAAGCATTATCGTTTCAATGGGATACGAGCGGTTGGCATCCTTAATATTCTGAAATGCGTCCATACAATTTTTTTTATGGTTTTTTGGAATCAGATCAAAAAGAGTCAGTTCAGATATATCTGTATCACTGTATTTCAGAGTTTTCTTCCACGACTCATTCACATAAAGAAGCTTTCCGTTAGGTTTGATTACCTGAATAAGGTCTGTAGCATTTTCGAATATATCGCGATATTTCTCTTCACTATCCCGCAGGTATTTTTCTGCAAGTTCACGTTCAGCAATCTCTTTTTTTAATTCTTCATTTGCACTGCTAAGCTCATCAGTTCTTTTTTGCACCTTCTCTTCCAGTTGCTCCCGGTAGTTATCCAGCTCTGTTTCAGTACGCTTCCGTGCTTGTATTTCATGATTTGCCTTGTAAAGCAGAAATACAATTGCCGCGCCGGTCACAATACTTGTCAGAAGTACCAAAAAACCGACCGTACGATTAAGAGGCATTGAAACTTTACTGGAAATGATTTGCAGATCATGAAGATAAATTATTTTCCAACCAGGTAACTGATTAATTTCTGACTCATGGATTATGTATTTGTTTCCCTGATCATCAAAAGCCTTATTATTGTTTTCTATTGTGATTCCGACAAACTCCCAGGGCCCTGAACCGAACTGACGCGATTCGCTTATACTTGAAATAGTTTCAGGTGTTGCTTTCCATAGTAATTGGTAAAGCCAGTCCTTATTATTGGATGAAAATATTACACCTCTGGTTTCAACAAGGCTGAGAATTCCTTCATCAATCTGTATGAGCTCATTATCAATATAATCAACGGAGAGCTTTACAACAGCAACACCATTTATTGACCCATTATCAACACTATAAATAGGAATGCTAAAATAAATACCCCGCCTGTTTGATGTGACCCCAAGAGCCATGTACGTGGAAAAATTCCCCTGTATCGCTTCTTTGTAATACGGTCGGAAGCTGTAATCATTACCTACAAAACTATCGGGTTCATGTCGATTTGATGAGGCAATAGTCACACCATATGCGTTGAGCAGATAACACACTTCAACCTGAAAACTTTCAGCAAAAAGATCTAAAACTTCATTTAATCTGACGAGATTGTCAGGAGTATAGTTGTCGAATATTTGTTTAGATTCGCGCAGGCCTGCTAATGATTTTACTGCCTTACGATTTGCTATTAGAAATGAGGATATATAGCTGGTTGATTTTTTAAGACGAGCTTCAGCTTTCCGGTGCGATTCAGATATGCTGAAATCACGCAAAGAGGTATAGTACAGGTAACCCCCAATAATTGTTACCATGAAGGCCAGCAGAGCAAGTACCAGGATTATTGAACGAAGTTTCATAAGCCACTCGAAAATCTGTTCAGATTAATTGCCAATTATAACTTTTCAAACCCTGAAAAAACTGCTTAACATTTTTGAAACTTACATAAATATCCTATGTCTTCAATATAATTATAGCACTAATCACTACCGGCAATTTTTCCAAACCATTTCTCATATTTACTGGATAAATGCATCCATGAATATCTGTCTGTCAAACCATTATTGTCCAATTTGGGACGATCGATCCTAATTTTATTTAAAATCGAGACAAGTTCAGTTTGGAAACTACTCTCTTCGTATAGAAACTCTGAATCAAACAGGTCAGGATACGAAAGTTTATTTGGAAGTAAAGGGCGGCAACCTGCGCGAGCCGCTTCGATTACAGCAATTCCATAAAACTCGTGGTCGGCTGTGGATACAACAATGTCTCCGCGTTGAAGCCAGCTGATATAATCCTTTCGGGATTTGACATACCCAAAATGTTTTATTCGATGGGCAAGCATATCTCTTGCTTTGTCAAATATTGCTGGTTTTCTTATAAAAGACAGCCCAAGCACTATCAGATTGAAATCAATCCCTCGACGATCA
>CALZHP010000048.1 GCA_945787325.1 uncultured Desulfobulbaceae bacterium | reverse complement strand
AATCTCAAGTAAGCCCCATTTTCCTGAACAAACTCAACCAGTCCCGATCGTCAAGTCTCTTCAGACCAGCATGCCTGGCCATTCTTTGGGCTTCATTATATTCACTGCGTGACAATGAGCGATTGATCTGAGGGTACTTCGCCGCTTCACCGCAGGGACGGTACTGGTCCATAACGTTAACATATGTATTGGTGGAAATTTCATCGGCCAGAAAAGTCATGATCCCCCCTGTCTCCTCCAGACCACCAGGCATGACAAGATGACGGACAAGCAGTCCTTTAACTGCAACCCCTTGTTCATCAATTACCAGATCACCTACCTGCCGATGCATTTCCTTTACTGCATTCTTAGCAATTTCTGGATAATCAGGTGATTTGGCAAAACGTTTGGATGATTCAGGGTCCCAGAATTTGAAATCTGGCATATAGATATCTACAACGCCATCAAGCAGCTTTAGAGATTCAACTGAATCATAGCCGCTGCTGTTGTAAACCAGCGGCACCTTAAGTCCTTTCTCAATTGCATGTGGCAGAGCCGCCAGAATCTGCGCCACAACATGGCTTGGAGTTACAAAGTTGATATTATGGCATCCCCTTTTCTGCAGGCTGATCATCATAGCTGCAAGCTGTCCATCTGTTACTTCCATACCGTCTCGCAGATGACTAATCTCATAGTTCTGGCAAAAAACACACAACAGGTTGCAGCCGCTTATAAATATTGTACCGGAGCCGCCGCTACCCACAAGGGGGTTCTCTTCTCCAAAATGTGGCGCATAACTCGAAACCATGGCCTTCAGGCCTGTTTTACATATCCCCTTTTGACCTTCAATTCGGTCAACCTCGCATCTCCGCGGACACATGCAGCAGGATGATAATCGCTTTCGAGCTGTCTCAATACGGTCTTGCAACCGGCCTTCAGCATACAGGTTTAGGTAGGAGGGCATCTTACTTGCAGTGCTGTTCATTTTTTCAGTTGACAAGAATAAGTTTATCGTTCATCAGTAGATATTTTTCTTATACTGTTTACTATATTCAATTGAATTAAATACATTAATGACAGGCAACTGGATATGCAAGTAATGAAGAGAGGCGGACATGGGATGGATTAAACAGATAATAACAACCTCCATCGGTAAAAAATCGGTTATGGCTGTTACCGGAACAGGTCTCATCATATTCCTGTTTTTTCATCTGGTTGGCAACTCAATGATATTCCTGGGACGTGATATGTTTAATGCCTATGCCGAGAACCTGCACAGGCTGGATTTTGCCGTTAAGGTTTTTGAAATTGGTCTCCTAATCTTATTCCTTATCCACATACTCTTTGCCACTCTTCTTTTTATTGAAAACCTCGGTTCCAGACCCCAGCGTTATGCAGTCAAAAAAGACACCCGACGCACATGGGGTTCTAAAACCATGCCATATACCGGTGCGACAATATTAGTATTTCTTGTTGTGCATCTCATCAATTTTCATTTTACAGACAGCAATTTGACTCTTTCTGAGCTTGTAAGAAGTGTTTTAACACAGCCTTATTACGCAGCATTATACATTATCTGTTTGCTGGCTCTCGCGTTGCATATAAGCCATGGTATATGGAGCCTGTGCCAGACACTTGGCATAAACCAACCCAAATATAATAAACTTCTTGAATCAGGGGCCCGGTCTTTGAGCATCGCCGTTGGAGCTGTGTTTATACTTATCCCGTTACTGGCACTGTTCTATAGTAATTTCCTCCTATAATATCTATCCGGCATGTGTGAGCCATTTATTTGATCTAAAAGGAATAAAATGAAACTGGATGCGAAAATACCAGAAGGTCCTCTGACAGAAAAATGGGACAGGCACCGCTTCAACAGTAAACTGGTCAACCCTGCCAATAAACGCAAGTATGATATTATTGTAGTCGGAACAGGCCTTGCCGGCGCTTCTGCTGCTGCCTCCCTGGCGGAGTTGGGGTATAATGTAAAATCATTTTGTATACAGGACAGTCCTCGCCGTGCTCATAGTATTGCGGCGCAAGGAGGAATCAACGCCGCAAAAAACTATCAGAATGACGGTGACAGTATTTTTAGGCTTTTTTACGATACCATCAAAGGTGGAGATTTCAGGGCCCGTGAAGCAAACGTCTACCGACTTGCCCAGATAAGCAATAACATAATTGATCAGTGTGTAGCACAGGGCGTTCCATTTGCAAGAGAATACGGAGGACAGCTGGCTAACCGTTCCTTCGGGGGTGCCCAGGTCTCGAGAACTTTTTACGCTCGCGGCCAGACCGGCCAGCAGCTTCTGCTTGGTGCTTATGGTGCACTTATGCGCCAAGTCAAAGAAGGTAAAGTTACGTTATACCCCCGCCGTGAAATGATGGAACTGGTCGTTATAGATGGCAGTGCAAAAGGCATTGTTACCCGCAACCTGTTAAACGGACAACTGGAAACCTATGCAGCCCACGCTGTAGTCCTGGCAACCGGCGGATACGGCAATGTCTACTTTCTCTCAACAAATGCCATGGCATCAAATGTAACCGCTACCTGGCGCGCCCATAAACAGGGTGCCTGTTTTGCCAATCCGTGCTTTGTTCAGATACACCCAACCTGCATACCGGTCCACGGCGATTATCAATCAAAGCTGACACTTATGAGTGAAAGCCTCCGCAATGACGGACGGGTGTGGGTACCGCATAATGCTGATGATAAACGCGATCCATCCCAGATACCGGAAGCGGAACGTGACTATTACCTGGAAAAGAAGTACCCCAGTTTCGGGAACCTTGTCCCCAGGGATGTTGCCTCCAGAAATGCCAAGGAACAATGCGACGCAGGAAAAGGCGTTGGTGAAACCGGTCTAGCCGTATACCTTGATTTTGCAGAGGCTATCCAGCGTGATGGTGAATCAGTGATCAGCCAGAAATACGGCAACCTTTTCCAGATGTATGAAAAAATCACCGGGCAGGACCCTATGCATGTGCCAATGAAAATTTATCCCGCCGTGCATTATACCATGGGTGGTTTGTGGGTGGATTATAATCTGATGACAACTGTTCCAGGTCTGTTCGCTCTTGGAGAGGCAAACTTTTCAGACCATGGGGCTAACCGTCTAGGGGCCAGTGCTCTTATGCAGGGATTAGCAGATGGTTACTTCGTGATACCCGCAACAATTGCCGGTTATCTTGCAGAAACAGACATGGACAGACCTGACACGGACAGTCCGGAATTTAAAGAGGCAGAACAAAAAACAGAAGCTAAAATCACCAGACTCCTTTCAATCAATGGTAAACGGACCATAGATGATTTCCACCGGGAACTTGGACTTCTTATGTGGGATTCATGTGGAATGGCCAGAAATGAACAGGGGTTGCAGGATGCACTTAAAAAATTGCCAGGAATAAAAGAAGAGTTCTGGAACAATGTCCTGGTTCCGGGTACTGGAGAACAACTAAACCAGTCCCTTGAGCGGGCAGGCAGGGTTGCTGATTTTATTGAATTTTCTGAATTAATGGTGCTCGATGCACTGGACCGCAAAGAATCATGCGGCTGCCACCTTCGTGAAGAAAGTCAAACCGAAGAGAATGAAGCCCTGCGCGATGACAAAAACTACTCATATGTATCAGTATGGGACTATGGCGGTGAAAATAAAAAACCAACGCTTCACAAAGAAAACCTTGTTTTTGAAAACGTGCAGCTTAGTCAGAGGAGTTACAAGTGAAGCTTATCAACCTTATAGTAAAAGTCTGGCGACAGGAAAATGAGACATCGTCAGGCAGTTTTCAGACCCTCAAAAGCGGGCCAATTTCAACTGACATGTCTTTTCTTGAAATGCTCGATGTCCTTAATGAAAAGCTAGCCAAAGTTGGTAAAGAACCCATAGCATTTGATCACGATTGCCGGGAAGGAATCTGCGGCATGTGCGGCGCGGTTGTGAATGGACACGCCCATGGCCCTGAGAATGAAACAACCCTGTGCCAGCTTCACATGCGCCATTTTAATGATGGAGACACCCTGGTTATTGAACCCTTCAGGGCACGCGCTTTCAAAGTTGTAAAAGATCTGGTGGTAGACAGAAGCGCGCTGGATTCAATCATAGCTGAAGGAGGATATGTGTCAGTAAATACCGGTGGTGCTCCCGATGGAAATGCGGTACCAATACCTCAGGATACTGCCGAACAGGCCCTGGACGCATCAGCATGTATTGGCTGTGGTGCGTGTGTGGCTGCGTGCCCTAATGCATCAGCCATGCTTTTTGTAGGCGCCAAGGTTTCCCAGTACGCACTGTTACCTCAGGGCCAACCTGAAAGTGCTAGACGAGCCCTTGACATGGTCAGGAAGATGGATGAATCCGGGTTTGGCAACTGCGGAAATGAACGGGAGTGCGAGGCAGCATGCCCCAAAGGTATTTCAATCAGAAACATCGCGCGATTGAACAGAGAATTTATCAAGGCAGCAATTATATCGTATGAAAAATAATTTCTTGACCATCCATTAGCAATGAATTAATGAATTTTTACAATGGATTCAACTAATCCTGATATTTCATGAGTAATTTTGAATGAAAAAATACGGAACCGACTCGGTACAAATTGGATTTTGAAATACTACATGGCAAAGGTAAGGAACTATCGACAAATTAATCAGTTATAAAATTTTTCAAAATTACTCATGAAATATTCGGGCTAAAGGAGAGAAAAGAACAAGCACAGCATGAGGTGAAAAAATGGTAAACGAACTCGATCCCATTGAAGGAAACTGGTATCAAAACCTCGATGATGACCAAGAGTTTACCGTAGTGGAAGTTGACGAAGATTCCGGGTTAGTTGAGCTACGATACCTGAACGGCGATGTGGATGAAATAGATATCGAAGAGTGGAATGAACTCGAGCTGGAAGAAATAGAAGAACCGGATTATTGGGCGGAAACAACAGCAGAAATGGATTCTGACTACGACGATTAGAGAACTGGTTGAATTATTACAGGTTTTACCGGACAGAATTAATAAATATTCGAAAGTCAGCTTAATGAGAAGTTGTTTTCAAACCTTTTGCCACCTTCAAGCAGTTATTCTTGTTAGATAATACAAAATTAACCAGCTTTTCATCAAGCTTGTTTTTGTCAGCCATATCGCGCATAACAACCACTATGTCATCAGTATCCATCGAAGGCCTGTATGGCCGATTCTGCAACAGGGCCTGAAACACGTCGGCTACAGATACTATGCGTGCCTCCAGAGAAAGATTTTCACTATCGAGGTTAAATGGATACCCCTCACCTGACATAGTTTCGTGGTGAAAAGCAGCCCATTTGCTTATTTCATCAAAACCTTCTATTCGTTTAAGTATCTGGTAACTTTCAAAACTGTGGCTTCTCATTACAGCACGTTCCTCTTGAGTGAGTGGACCTGGTTTTTCAAGAATATCATCCGGAACCTTTAATTTCCCCATATCATGCAGCAGACCGGCAATCTCCAGCTTGCCGCATACATCTTCGGGTAAACCGAGAGCATCTCCCATATACCTTGCAAGCCTTGCCACTCCCCTCGAGTGCTCAACAGTATAGTTGCTCTTTGCATCAACAATCTCTGAGAACATATCAGCAATCTGATGCAATGCTGACGGATCAAGTGTTCTGGCTTTATTTTCACGGGCTTTATCAAAGTGGTACTGTTCAAGATGTGGTTGTGTCATGTTAAGCCAGAAAAAATCACTTTTCGACATTTTAAGAAAAACATCTACCAGTTCAGGCGCAAATATTGCTTTACGGTTCTTTTCAATGGTTTGGCAAATAATTTCACGAGCTGTAAGAGGCTCAATACTCCAATACCATGTCTTTTGAGAATCAACCCGGTCAGTCAAATATATGAGGTTGCTTATAAGAGCTGTCTCGGGGGGAATGCCGGACTTCTGAAGATCTTCCCAATGGGTATGATGATGTAAAATTATCGGTGCAAGATCTGCAAAGATTTCCTGCTTTACGAGGAGGTCATGCCCCCTTTTACAGTGCTCTTCAGCTCTATCCCATTCGAATTCAGATATAAGTTTTCTATGAACATCGGATGATGACACTCCACAGTCGTGCAGAAGAGCAGCGTGATAGACAGTATCCAACTGGTCTTCATTAAATCTAAGTAGGTTGCAACATTCGGTTGCCATGAACGCTACACGCTTTCCATGACCAGGCTCATCAACGCCGACAAGATCGAGCATGTCGGACAATGCAAGAATTATCTGCCTGAGATCGGTATCTGCCATGGAGTACCTCTATACTATTAAAACATCATCAAACTGGAACTATCTGACCATTACCACCAGGACCAGATCCCATTTGAAACACTAAGTCTTAGCTTTCTCTTTGTCTATGTTGATTTGTTTTTGTGGAAATTAAATCATACGAAGGCTGGTATCTATCAACAAAAGATGTAATAATATTGACATTCCAGTTTGTCATGAATAACAAATAGATATAGAAACTAACAAATGAGAAAAACACGGGCTGTGACTTTTAACAGTTTCACTTTAAACGGTCTGATTGAGTTTTTTCAGATACTCGTATTAAGGAAAGTTAATGACTTCACACAGGCCCCTCAGACAAAAAACATTTCTTATCTACATTCTGTCCCTGCTCATTATTACTGTGTTAACAGCTACCAATGTTTACGCTGGACCAGGCAAAAACACTCTGTGGGAGATAAAGACCGAAACCAATAATGTTTACCTCATGGGATCAATCCATCTTCTTACAAAAGATACCTATCCATTACCCGCTGAACTGGAAAAAGCTTACAGAAACAGTGAAATCATTGCTTTTGAAACAGATATCGAGGCTGTAAATTCTCCACAAATTCAGGAAAAAATCCTTCTGCTAGGATCACTACCTCCAGATTCTTCTCTAAAGAAAGTAGTATCCGACCGCACATATGAACTATTTAAGGAAAGGCTGTCCCTCTCTGGCGTTGATATAACCGTTTTTGAACGATTTAAGCCGTGGATGTGCGCCTTAACCCTGTCGGTAATGGAATTGCAGAGGCTGGGTTTTTATCCACAGTATGGTTTGGACAATTATTTTTTCGGCAAAGGTAAAAAAGATTCCAAAAAAATTATATCTCTTGAACCTGTTGAATATCAAATTGACCTGCTTGCCGGTTTAAATGATTTTGAACAGGATTCACTTCTCAATAAGACACTGCAGGAAATCGATTTGACCGAAAAACTTTTCAAAGAAATGCTTTTAGCATGGAAATCAGGAAATGATACTAAACTAGGAGCATTAATAAAAAAGAGCTTTGAAGGATACCCCGACTTATACAAAATATTCATCACTGACAGGAATGGAAGATGGTTGCCGCGAATCGAGGAGCTCCTGAGCAAAGATCAGAATGTGCTCATAGTTGTTGGTGCTGGACACCTTGCAGGAGATAACAGTGTCATAGATTTGTTAAGAAAAAAAGGATATCAGGTTACTCAAAAATAGACCAATGAAAAATTTATATAAATAAAAACGGTAATGTATAATGGCATACGATGAAGGATTGGCCCAGCGTGTACGGGAAATTCTGGAAGATAAGCCCGGCTTAAAAGAAAATGTTTGGTGGTGTATGCTTTCTGCTGTACGGCAACATGGCCTGCGGAATCTTGAAATATGACATTATAATTCGAGTAGGGCTGGAAAAATATGAAGAATCGCTTAAGCAACCTCATGCCCGAATGTTTGACTTCACAGTCAGGCCTATGATAGGCTGGGTGATGGTTTCTCCCGAAGGACATGAGTCGGACGCCGAATTAAACAATGGGTGCAAAAAGGTGTTGATTATGCCCTGTCACTACCTCCTAAGTGATTCCGTATCTTAATTAATAACCTCCTATTTCAATTTTCAATATATAAAAACATATGCTAACATTCCTGACAAATAGAGCGTGAAAAGAAATAGTAACTGTTAAAGATGTGATAACAATCTTTGCAGGTTTGGTAATAATAGGTTCAGTGCTTTTTATTGTCTCTGAACTTCCAAGGCAACTACAAATAGACCGCTGTCTTGATGCTGGGGGAAATATATATATGAAACAGATAAGTGCGTTACATTGAATAACATAACCTGAAAGGAGGTGAAACCTAGAGGGAGGTCAATTAATGAACTAACCATAGAAAATGAACAAGTAATTTAAAAATTATGAGGTGAATTATGGGTATGATGCAGGAATTCAAAGATTTTGCAATGA
The DNA here is from genome assembly GCA_945787325.1 of uncultured Desulfobulbaceae bacterium. Taxonomy (GTDB): domain Bacteria; phylum Desulfobacterota; class Desulfobulbia; order Desulfobulbales; family BM004; genus CALZHP01. The sequence goes on along the minus strand of CALZHP010000048.1, from coordinate 14,175 downwards.
GAGGCAATGTTGTTGACATGGCAGTTGGTATTGTGATTGGTGGGGCATTCGGTAAGATCGTTTCTTCTTTCGTAGCAGATGTAATTATGCCACCAATCGGGATCTTGCTTGGCAATGTTGACTTTTCAGAACTGGGAATCGTTCTGAAAGAAGCTGCAGGAGATGCCGCTGCAGTCACCATAAGTTATGGAAAATTTATCCAGACTGTTGTGGATTTTGTAATTATTGCTTTTGCAATTTTCATGGTGGTAAAAGGCATGAGTTCCATGAAGAAAAAAGAAGAAGAGGCTCCGGCAGAGCCACCTCCACCTCCCAAGGAAGAAGTTCTTCTTACAGAAATCCGCGATCTGCTTCAGCAGAAATAATTTATCAATTATATAAGAAAAAGGGGAGGTTATTGCCCTCCCCTTTTTATAACGCCTTAATATGTTTTCTAATCAACTTGTAACAGTAAAACTCTGAAAGTCCATTTCAGAATTTATATATTAACAGTCAAGGAACTCTTTTAGTTCTTCTTCCAGCACTTCCCTGCTTATTTTTTTCATTTCGACAAGAATTTCGCCAATCGGTGGTCTGCTTTCCCTTTGAAGCCTTAGGAGAATATCAATCTCTTCACGCACCAGAAACCCAAGATCAACCGCTATTTCTCCAAATAATTTGCTGCTGTCGGCCTGAACATTCAAAATTTCATGTACCTGCCCCACATTTAACATTTTATTAAGTAGGGCAATTCTGCCTATCGGTTTGGTCCTTTTTTGCTGTATGTCTAGCGCTTCGAGAACATCTTCTTCCTCGACTTTACCTCTCTGTATCAGAAATTGACCGAACCTTAACACTGACATGCACCTATCTCCCTGTTACCAAATGAGTCTCATTGAAATTATTGAACTGCTGTTTATTCCTTTTCGACAGTTAATACAAAATTATTAAACATGATTAGTACTACAAACTTCACTTGTATAGTTTCAAGCGAAACCTGCTTTAAATACCTTAAACATCGATTCCCGCAACTGCCCTGTTATTAAGAGCAAATAGCAACAAGAAAAAATTTATTCAAAAAAAAATTACTTTGTTGACTGAGGTCAATTTCTTCGTACGGAACATTTTGTAGATGCTTCCTAAGCCTCCTATATAATTAGTGATCCCCGACATGAATGGGTTTACAAAGGGGTTAGTTCTGAACAGGCTGAAAGAAATCAAAAATTATTATGAGGAATGATATAACCAAACGTAGAATAACTAAAGAAGTACACAGTTGGAGAAACAAAGACAGGAGACGGATAAACTGCCTCCAGTATAATTAAGATTCATGAAGTCAAATCGTTGGCTAAAGACTTTCCAACGCACCTAAACTGTTTTCCACCATCGTTTCAGAATCCTCGTGGAAGCAACTTCTCGTTCATTAAGTAAAAGAACCGACTGCAGCAATTCAACCGGTTTACAGGCCGCCCTGCCCGTTTCACTTTCAAGAATCAACTCTATACTTCCATTTTCTTCGAGCACAAATTTTTTTATCATTGGCCTGACATCCAGTTCCTTCTTTTTGCCTTTTCTTGTCCGGAATATTTTATAGCTGCTACGTCCCATGAAATTTTTCAGCTTTTCAGCAATATCATTGTCAGGTCCACTATTTCTCACTAATACAATTTTGTAACACGTCATTATCCTATCGGTTTCATTCAAAGAAGTTAAAGTTTCAATACCGGTTACATTAAAACCTTCAGGAAGTATTTCGTTGACAGAAACCATAAGCTGGCCTGTATCTGTAAGAGTCTTAGAAAGATCGACGTCCATATACTCGGCAATGCTCTCTGTCCCAACTGGAAGAGCCGGACTGAATGAAATCTTTGGAGAAGGATTAAAACCCTGTGAAAAATTCAGCGGTAGGCCAACCCTGCGGAAAATCCTGAAAAATATCTGTATGAGTTCAAGATGCCCCACAAACCTGGCCGCTTCCAATCGTGAATAAGTAATACGATACAGATAATGTTTGACATTTTTCTGTGCCTGATCAACATACTTTCCTGATTTCTTTTCCGTTAAAACAATGGAACCTTGGTCATCTGATTTACTGTGAATTATGGGTTTGATAACTTTGAAATCACATAATCCACACTTCTGACAGCCATTTACACGGCAATCTGGAGTGTAAGCTTCCTGCAGGGCTTTTTCATACTCATCCTTCAAGAATTCATCCTCCACGCCAGAACTCAGGTGATCCCATGGAAGTATCTCAGATTGATTTCGGAGTCGCAAATAGCTATCTATTTGTATACCGCATTCCTCGGCTGCGCTACGCCAGGTGCCGATATCATAATGTTCAGACCAGCCGTCGAGCCTGGCTCCCATGTTCCAAGCAGTTTCCACAAGCCTCGACAACCTTCGATCGCCACGTGAAAAGACCCCCTCCAGAAAACTCTGACGCGGGTCTTGCCATTTCAGCTTCACACCTTTTTTGGGCAGATTTTTTTTTAACAGATCAATTCGTGCAAACCCTTCTTCAATCGATAACTGCGGTTCCCATTGAAACGGTGTGTGCGGTTTGGGAACAAAGGTTCCAACGCTTACTGTAACACTGCGGCCTTTCTGAGGTGATGTTCCCAGAGCCTTACTAGCAAGGTTGGCAATTTCTTGTATATCATCCTCCGTTTCTGTAGGCAGGCCGAACATGAAATAAAACTTGATCATCTTCCAGCCAAGCTCAAATGCCCCTCTGCAGGTCTCGAGGAGATCTTCTTCTGTAATCCCCTTGTTAATAACCCGTCGCAGCCTGTCTGTACCGGCTTCAGGCGCAACGGTAAAACCGGTTTTCCTTACGCGTCTGATCTGGGACATAATATCTTCTGTGAGCGTTCCCACTCTCATCGAAGGCATGGAAACAGATACATATTTTTCTGCAAAATCATCCATGAGACGCCCGAGTAGCTCCGGTAGGCAGCTGTAATCTCCCGTGCTCAGTGATAGAAGGGCCATTTCGTCAAAACCGCCGGACTCTATACCCTTTTCAGCAAGCTTCAAAATTCCATGCGGCGACCTCTCCCGTACGGGCCTGTATATCATACCAGCCTGGCAGAACCTGCATCCCCTTGTACAACCACGTGCTATTTCTACACCCAGACGATCGTGGACTGTTTTGACAAGCGGAACCAGTGGCGGCACATCAACTTGCGAGCATTCAAGATCTGGAAGCACACGTCGTTGCACCCTTTCATATCCTTCTCTAAGAGATCTGATTTCTTTCAGCCCGCCATTATCATCATATACCGGTTTAAAAAATGAAGGGACATAAACACCTGGAATAGCACTTAATTGATTAAGTATTTCTGAGCGTTTGTGGTTTTTAAGTTTACCATTTTGGATAATTTCCATCATTTCGACTATTGCTTCCTCACCGTCTCCAAGAAGTATTGCGTCGAAAAAGTCAGCAACCGGTTCGGGATTGCAACTACAGGAACCGCCCCCGATAATCAAAGGGTGCGTATCATTTCTCTCACTTGATCTGAACGGGATTTCGCTTAGGTCCAGCATTGTCAGGATATTCGTGTAACAAAGCTCGTAGGGAAGCGTAAAACCGATAATATCAAAATCTCCGAGCGGCCTACCTGATTCAAGAGAAAAAACAGGTTTTCTTTCCTGGCGTAAAAGGTCCTCCATGTCTGTATCAGGAACGAATGCTCTTTCAGTCAGAATGTCATTTTTGCTGTTCAATATATGATAGAGGATCTGCAAACCCTGGTGAGACATACCGATCTCATACAGGTCCGGAAAAACCAGGGCAACCCTTATGGCGCAACTGTCCCATTCTTTATTAACGATATTAAATTCGTTGCCTATATAGCGGCTTGGTTTACGAACTAAAGGGAAAATATCATCCAGATTCAACGTAATTGTTCCTTTATTAAACTCTTATGCCAGAATATTGGTTCACTAAAACCTGATCTCAATTTATAAAATAAAACAAGGCATAATACTTTATTATACAACAAGGTCAATAATGACATTGTGAATTGAACTTCACCTGCTGGTACTACCGTTTGAAAGATAACTACTGTCCATTTTTTCCTGAATCCGGCTGATTTTATTGTACTACATCAGGTAGTTTCAATCGTTTTCAAGAAAAACAAAACTTTTTTAGTGGGAATATTTTCACCGTTTTTAACTGTCTCGAGTTTCATAGAATTTAAGATTGCCCATTACTCCTTTTAAAAAAACCTTTCAAATACATGAGAAAATTCATAAAAAAGATTGCGTAACACCCCTAATTAATGCTATCGAAGATACATTTACTTTTTCTACCGGGAACAATCAGCATAATACCCGGAAAGCCTAGAGATCAGAAGAATGACTCAACTACTATTGTTACAAACAAATACTTTGTGAATGCTTGTATGATTTCGTATTCCAAAACCCGCCGCTTCATTCATATAAAGCAAAATATATACATATTTCTTTCAGTTTCCGGGGATAAACAGGTGTCGATATGAAAAAAATCATCACTCTGATCTGTATTACCTTACTACTGTTCTGCTCTGCTTTCGCGGGACAAATCGACGATTTGACCAACCAGGCAGAAAAGGGATCGGTAGAGGCACAGATTAAACTTGCCAGAACTTATGTAAACGGATTGGGAACAAAAATTGATAGTAAAAAAGCTTTCAAATGGTACAAGAAAGCTGCTGAGCAGGGTAGTCCCCAGGGGCAGACAGGTTTAGGTTGGTTATATGAAAACGGTAAAGGGGTTAAAAAAGATTATAGTAAAGCTTTTTACTGGTATAAAAAAGCAGCTGAACAGGGTTATGCCAAGGGGCAGCGGCCTCTCGGTGTTATGTATGAACTGGGAATGGGAGTAAAAAAGGACCCCGTCAAGGCAGCGGACTGGTATAGAAAAGCAGCTAACCAGGGGTTGGCACGCGCCCAGGTAAATCTCGGTATTTTATATGAGGCCGGTGAAGGGGTAAAAAAAGATTACAGTAAAGCGGTCCAATGGTACAGAAAATCAACAACAAAAGGATATGCAAGGGGGGAGACCCACCTGGGCTTGATGTACGAAAAAGGCCTTGGTATTAAGCAGGACGATAAGCAAGCCATTTATTGGTATAGAAAGGCAGCGAAAAAAGGTTATAAAAAAGCTCAGAGCTATCTTGATAAACTCCAGGCTAAAAAGAAGGTAGCAAAAACCAGAAAATTAATTACCGAAAAAACGCCGGAAAAACAACCTGTTAAGCAAACGGTTGCCAAAGCGGTACCCCAAAAGAAGGTCCTAGCCAAAAAAACAACACCAAGGAAAACTGAACCACCACGAAATGTGGCCCCTACAGCTTCCGACGACAAATATTCAATTAAAGAAGACAACACCCTCAACATTGCCGCTCCAGGCCTCCTGGTAAACGACGTCGATCCCGAAAAAAATGACCTGAACGTGGTCCTGTCAGAATTAAAAGGACCATTTAACGGTAGGCTGGTCGCCAACAAAGACGGTTCATTTAACTACAAACCATTTGCTGATTACAGCGGTCAGGATAGTTTCAGCTACAAAATAAGCGATGGAAAAGCACTTTCCAATACGGCCACAGTAAATATTACCATTGTACCGACAAATGATGCTCCAGTAGCCTTGAATGATTCTTTCAGTACTACCGAAGATAGCAGCTTGTACATAAAACCGGATGTGGGTGTTCTAACCAATGACATAGATATTGAAAAGAATTCACTCACCGCAGAGTTGATCAATAATGTGACCAACGGTGAACTGACATTTAACTCCGACGGGTCATTTATTTATAAACCAACCCAGAACTTTAACGGCAAAGACAGTTTCACCTACCGAGCCAAGGACAAAACAGGATCATCAAATACAGCTCAGGTTTCAATTACCGTTACCCCTGTTACCGATGCACCGATAGCAAATGACGACCACTATAAAACCAGGGAAGATTCCTCTCTTACCGTGAGTTCAGCAAACGGGGTTCTCTCCAACGATGGAAACAAAGACAGTTCTTCATTTCAAATTACCCCCCCGGCAGGCAACAGCTTAATTACCAGTTCCGATACGGTAATATTAAGAAAAGGTCCCGGTTCCGATTCTCCCATTGTCACAATTTTGAGCTTGGGGACGAAAGTTACAGAAAAATCAAGAAAGGGTGATTGGGTTTCTGTCAAAATTGGTAAAAATGGGCACAATGGTTGGATTCACCAATCCCTTCTGGCATATAAAACCGACGACAACAAAAAGATATCTATCCAGCCATCTCAAATACAGATTCTCACAGCAAGCCTTGTGGAAGATGTAAAAAATGGAAAGCTAACTCTCAAGTCTGACGGGTCTTTTGCTTATGTACCAGCAACCAACTTTAACGGGTCGGACAGTTTTACATATCTTGCTAATTTAGACGGCAAATCTTCTCAGCCGGCAACAGTTAATATTACCATTGATTCTGTAAATGATGCCCCACTTGCTGCAGACAATTCTTACACTGCTATAGAAGACACTCCACTTACAATAATTGCTACACATGGAGTATTGGCCAATGCAACAGACTTCGAGGCGGACCCGCTTATCGCAGAGGTGATTAACACAACTTCCCACGGACGTCTGAAGTTTAACAATGACGGTTCTTTTAAATACACCCCGAAACAGGATTTCTCTGGCACTGACAGTTTTACCTATAGAGTAAAAGACAGGGTCTCATCGTCTGCAGCCTCCACTACTACAATTGTAGTTACATCAATTGTTGATGCCCCAGTGGCTGTTAAAGATAATTATAAAGCCAACGAAGACTCAACACTAAATATTAGTGCTGCAAAAGGGGTACTTGCCAATGACAGCAACCCCGAAGGTGATGCCCTTAACGCAAGTGTGGTAGACAACGTCCGCAACGGTACCCTTCAGTTCCGTGCAGACGGCTCCTTTATCTATACTCCAAAAACAAACTTCTCCGGCACAGACAGTTTTACTTATAAAACCGGTGACGCTAAAGCCGGATCCGAAATTACAACGGTTTTGATTAGTGTTTCTTCCAGAAATGATGCGCCGTCCGCTAATACAGACACATATGAAACTTTGGAAGATACTGTTTTCAACACAAATGCAGCTAAAGGTGTACTTGCCAATGATAACGATATAGATGGTGACAAACTTACTGCGAAACTGGTAAGCGGCACAAAAAACGGTAAAGTAACTCTTGCTCCTAACGGCTCATTCAGTTATGCCCCCAATAAGAACTACAACGGACCGGACAGTTTTTTCTATAAAGTAAGTGACGGAGAAAAAGATTCGGCTTCCGCCACTGTAAACATAAACGTTGGCCCTACTAATGATGCACCAATGGCCAATGATAACAACTATACTGCTAAAGAAGATTTCCTACTTTCCATCAAAGCTGCAGAAGGCGTTTTAGCCAATGACCACGATATAGATTATGATTCCATATTTGCGGTCCTGTCGGGCCCACCTCAAAATGGCGAAATAACACTTAACAAGGACGGATCGTTCAATTACAAGTCGAAAAATAACTTTGCAGGTACCGACAGCTTCAAATACGTGGCCTCAGACGGCAAAAACGAGTCAAAAACTGCAACTGTAGTCATTAAAGTCACCCCAACAAACGATGCACCAATAACTGCTGACGATGCTTTTGATGTTCAGGAGGATGGAACTCTGACTATAAATGCTGCGGAAGGAGTTCTGAAAAATGACAGCGATATCGATAAAGATAACCTGACCGCGATCCTTGTTGACAACACAAAAAATGGAAAACTTTCCTTTAAAAAAGAAGGTTCCTTTTCGTATACCCCAGATAAAAATTTTACCGGGACCGATAGCTTTACATACCGGGCAAACGATAAAAGCGCAGACTCTGCTAAAAAGGGCACGGTAACTATTTCAGTTACACAGGTTAACGATGCTCCTTCTGCTCTTAAAGATATATACAATACAGCAGAAGATACACCTCTAAATGTGAGTGCCGCTGATGGTATTTCTGCTAACGATGCAGATATTGATGGTGATAAACTTACAGTTCACCTGGTAAGCGATGTTAAGAACGGCAAGCTTTCACTTAATTCCGATGGGGCCTTTTCGTATACTCCGAAAAACAACTTCTACGGTGAGGATTCTTTCACATACAAAGCAAGCGATAATAGAACCGAATCCAGACTAACAACTGTTACCATTAATGTTGCCCCGGTTAATGACGCACCAATAGGAGGCAACGACTTTTACAGTATCGGAGAAGATGGCAATCTCGTTGTGAGTGCTGTAAATGGTATTCTGGCTAATGACAAAGATGTTGATTCAGTCACTGCAGCAGCCCCGAAACGCATACGTCAGGAGAAGGTCAAAGCCACACCCACTCTCGCTGTAAATGCAAGTACTGTAATGGTGAGAAAGGGTCCGGGAACCAATTTCCCGAAAGTGATCATCCTGAACAAGGGGACAAAGGTTTCGGAGCGCCTACGCCAGCAGGAATGGGTCTCAGTTGATATACCCAAACACAAACTTTCCGGCTGGATTCACAATTCTCTCCTTAAAAAGGAAAAATCCGTTACAGATACTGATATCAAAGAAGCTTCCCCTCTACCTGAGGAAAAAAGTGTGGCTGTACTCACTGCTAAGCTGGTCAGTGATGTAAAAAATGGCCATCTCAAACTGAAGGAAGACGGTTCCTTTACCTATAAACCTGCTGCTGATTTCAGTGGTACTGACAATTTTACCTATAAAACTTCTGACGGCTCAGCTGAATCGGCAAACACAACGGTATCCATAAAGGTTGAACCGGCAAATGACCCTCCTGTTGCCAATAAAGACAATTACACTATGTCCGAGGATAACATCCTGAATGTTAATACTATTTCAGGAATCCTGTTAAATGACCAGGATATAGATGGCGACAAACTGACTGCAAAACTTGTTAAAACTACAGAAAACGGGGCACTCACACTGAATGTCGACGGATCATTCCAATATAAACCACGTAATAATCATAGTGGCAAAGACACATTTTCATACATGGCCGCAGACAGTACATCCACATCAGCCATTGCTTCAGTCAATATCACCGTTAAACCTGTGAACGACCCACCAGTCGCAGACAACGATTCATACAATGTTAAAGAAGACGCAACCCTTGTAGTAAGCACAATGCAGGGTCTACTTGCTAATGACAGTGACCTGGAAATTGGTTCACTCACAGGGCCCATGAAAAAAACAGAGACAGTGGCGGATGTCGTTGAGGATAACAACATTCTATACGTTAACGGTAATACCGTTATTGTAAGAAAAGGCCCTGGAACTGACAATCCGATCGTTACCATATTGAGTAAAAACACAAAAGTTACTGAAAATTCACGTCAAAATGAATGGATTGCCATCACTGTTAACGGTACAGATCATAACGGTTGGATTCATGAATCTCTTCTGAGAAAAGGCAAAATAGGGACGCTGGCCAAACATGCTGTTGCCAAGGGCAATGTCACCGTAAAGTTGGTGAGTGATGTTAAAAATGGCAACCTCTCACTTGAATCAGATGGATCTTTCAAATACAAATCCAATAAAGACTTTAACGGCAAAGACGGTTTTACCTACAAGGTTAACGATGGTAATGACGATTCAAATTTAGCGGCTGTCACAATTAACGTTACACCGCAAAATGACAAACCAACAGCACTTGCCGACACTTATAGCACTTCAGAAGACGCAATGCTTACAGTCAATGCAATAAATGGCCTTCTGGCGAACGACAAGGATATTGACGGTGACAGCTTAAAAGCAATCCTTACCGGTAAACCGCAAAACGGCACTGTTGCCATTAACGGGGATGGCTCATTTACCTTCAAGCCCAAAAAAGATTACACAGGCAAAGCAAGTTTTTCCTATAAGGCTAACGACTCAAACACAGATTCATCACCTGTGACGGTTACAGTAGACATCCTACCAGCAAACGATGCCCCTGTTGCGGCAAACGATTCTTATAAGGTTGAAGAAGACGGTAAACTTTCCGTAAAGAGCACCACAGGTCTTCTAAAAAACGACAGCGACATTGACGGTGATCCAATCTCCGCGAAATTATCCAGAACAGTTCGGCAAGGTTCACTCACGCTGAACACAGACGGTTCTTTCAGCTACGCCCCGGCAAAAGATTTTAATGGCAAAGACAGTTTCACCTACAAAGCTTATGACAAAACTGAGGAATCACAGTCAGCAACAGTTACATTAACTGTAACCCCGAAAAATGATGCACCAAATGCTAAGAATGATTCACTTACTGTTGTGGAAGACAGTACCCTTAACGTTAAGGCCGGCAAGGGTATCCTTTTAAATGACAATGATCTGGAAGGTGATTCATTGTCGGCAAAACTAGTCTCGACCACCAAAAACGGTGCTCTGAAACTAAATCCGGATGGCTCTCTTACGTATACGCCAAAGGCAAATTTTTTCGGAAACGATTCTTTTACTTACAAGGCAAGCGACACAAAGGCTAATTCCGAAGAAACAATTGTCAACATTTCCGTAACTCCTGCAAATGATTCCCCTGCGGCTGCCAACGATACATTTTTTGTTGCAGAGGACAACACTCTCACATCCGGTTCGCAGGAAGGAATCCTTGCCAATGACAGAGATATAGACGGAGAACCACTCAGCGCATTGCTTTTGGATGACACCAAACATGGCAGCCTTGATTTTAAGAAAGATGGTTCATTCTCATATACTCCTAAAACCAATTTCAACGGCGTTGACACTTTCACATACAGGGTAAAAGATAAAGTATCAGAATCAAACGTGGCAACTGTCAAAATTATAGTGTCATCCGCCAACGACGCCCCAATCGCTAATGACGATTACTACGGTATAGATGAGGATAAACTGCTTGTCATCAACTCACTTAAAGGCGTATTGTCAAATGATTCGGACCTGGATTCTGACGGTCGCAAAATAATAACCTCTCAAGCAGAACCAAAAGTAAAAAAAGTTGAGCCCAAATCTGAGAAAACAGTTGTAATCCCTAAAGACGAACTGCTTGTCAATGGTAATACAGTGATCCTCAGGGAAGGTCCCGGAACTGTTTTTTCCATTGTTAAGGTACTCAGTAAGGGAACACAGCTCTCCGAAAAGGAGCGCCGGAACGACTGGGTATATGTAAATGTTAAACGTACCGGATCCTCCGGATGGATTCACAATTCACTTGTATCCAGACCTAAACCCAAAGTTACGGTTGCAAAAAAAGCTCCTGAAAAAGTTGAAACCGTTGTTGAGGCAGAAGAAACAGGATTAACCGCTAAGCTGATCGGAAATGTAAAAAATGGAACCCTGAAATTCAAGGCGGATGGTTCTTTTCAATATAAACCAAACACGAATTTCAGTGGCAAAGACTCATTCACCTACCAGGCAAATGATGGCACAATCGATTCAGGAACCGCCACAGTCAACATAACTGTGAATCCCACAAACGACACTCCTTCAGGGAAAGATGACTCCTATGAAGTTGTCGAGGACGGATCACTTGCTGTTACCCGGATAAACAGCATCCTTGTTAATGATAAAGATATTGATGAAGATCAGCTTTCAGCCTCCCTGGTGAAAAGTACAAAGCACGGAAAACTTACTTTTAACCCGGACGGAACATTTGTCTACAAGCCGGCAAAAGATTACAACGGCAAAGACAGTTTCACTTACAAGGCAAAGGATAAAAGTACTGAGTCCGGTGATACAACCGTCATAATTACTGTAAAACAGGCTAACGATATACCTGTTGCAGTAAGCGACACCTATCAAGCGACCGAGGATAAGACTCTGCAGATAAAAAGCAAGCAAAGTCTACTCTCAAATGATACTGACCTTGAAAAGGATACTCTGTCAGCAAAAATTGTCCGAAAACCAACAAACGGGAGTCTTTCACTTAATGCAGACGGCACCTTCAGATATACACCCAATTCAGATTTTAATGGTAAAGACAGTTTCACATATACCGCCAGCGATAAAGCTGCAACCTCCACCGAGACCTCAGTAACTATTATGGTTTCTCCTGCAAACGATGCTCCGGTAGCAGAATCTGATATTTATAATACAGGAGAGGATAAAACACTGACTGTAACATCTGCAGGCGGTGTACTTGTAAATGATAGTGATATCGATGGCGATCCCCTGAAAGCGAGGCTTGTTAAAGATGTAAAAAAAGGAAGCCTTACCCTGAATATCGATGGTTCTTTCAATTACACCCCTGTTGCCAATTTCAATGGAACCGATAATTTTACTTACCTGGCATACGATAAGAGTTCAAACTCCAAAGAAACCACTGTTTATATAAATGTCTCTATCGCTAATGACGCACCTACTGCAAAAGATGATGCATACAGGGTTGCGGAAGATAAATCCTTGTCGGTAAAGCCGGCAGCCGGAGTATTGAAAAACGACAGCGACATTGACGGCGACTCTCTCATTGCGAGACTGCTGGACGGTCCACGTAAAGGAAAAGTCACCCTCAATAACGATGGATCTTTCATCTACACTCCAAATACCGATTTTACCGGTTCTGATAATTTTACTTACAAGGCAAACGACAAAGCTTCAGATTCAAATAAAGCAAGTGTTAACATCACCGTGACTCCTGTAAATGACCCTCCATCAGTCACAGACGATTCATATAATGTTGCCGAAGACAAGCCGCTTGTTATTGACTCCAAGAAAGGTGTTCTGGCAAACGACCATGATATAGACAACGCTTACCTAACGTCTGCCAAACCCGCCACAACCGACTATCCAGCGAAAACCAAGAAAGTTTCAAAATCTCCTGCCGATAATGTGCTCTATGTAAATGGAAGCACCGTAATTGTAAGAAAAGGACCGGGGACTGATTCGGCAATAGTGACTATCCTAAGCAAAGGAACCAAAGTTAAACAAGATGCTATGAAGGGCGACTGGGTGTCTGTTACAGTTGATAAAAGCAAGCACAAAGGATGGATACACCGTTCCCTGCTGCTGGGTGCTAACAAAGGTATCGGGGAATCTGCTCCTCAAGCTGCCCAGGTACTGAAAGCAAAACTGGTATCCAAAACGAAAAACGGCAACTTGAAGTTGAGTAGCGACGGCTCTTTCACTTATAGACCAAAGCCTGATTTTGTTGGTACAGACAGTTTCACTTACACGGTAAGCGATGGTATTGTAAATTCAAGCACTGCAACCTCTGTCATAAATGTAACTTCGTTAAACGACGCTCCCCTCGCAAAAGAGGATTCCTTCAAAGCGATCGAGGATCAGGTACTGACAGTAATACCTGAGAAAGGAGTGCTGGCCAATGACCGTGATATAGACAAGGACGCCCTGAGCGCGAAATTAGTAAAAATCCCTCAAAACGGTAAACTGATACTGAACACAGACGGCTCATTCAGTTATACACCCAAAAGCAATTTCACGGGAAAGGACAGCTTTACTTATAAAGCAAATGATAAACAGGCTGACTCTGAAGCTGTACAGGTAACAATAAATGTTGGTGCAGTTAATGATGCACCGGTTGCCAAAGATGACAGTTACAAAACAGACGAAGATGAGACTTTGACAATCGCAGCAAAAACCGGTGTACTAGCCAATGATGCTGATATTGAAAAAGATTCGTTCAGCGCCTCATTGGTCACTAATGTAAAAAACGGCACTCTCACTTTCAAAAAAGATGGTTCTTTTAAATATATACCCAAATCCGACTTCAGTGGCACGGACACCTTCACGTATAAAGCAAACGATAAAAAGGCAGATTCAAATATTGCCACAGTTAACCTTATAATCGGCCAGGCAAATGACGAACCTGAAGCGCAGACAGATAGTTTCACTGCTATAGAGGACACCATGCTCAGAGTAACTGCGGAGAAAGGTGTTCTCATTAACGATAAGGATATAGACGGAGATAAACTTACCGCCGCCCTGGTGAAAAATGTGAAGAACGGTAGCCTTATCCTCAAAGGTGACGGTAGTTTTACTTACACCCCAAAGGCCGATTTCAACGGTAAAGACAGTTTTGTGTATAAAGCAAAAGACGCCAAATCAGCTTCAAAAGATACAACTGTAACCATCAAAGTTTCAGCGGCAAATGATGCACCAAAAGCAGATAATGATTCATACAGCGTTGAAGTGGACAACACCCTGTCAATCAAAAAGAAAGGTGTTTTGAAGAATGATAAAGATGTCGA
>CALZHP010000047.1 GCA_945787325.1 uncultured Desulfobulbaceae bacterium | reverse complement strand
TCTCATATGGCGCATGCAGAGGTCCGGGCTTCTCTGTGCCATGTCTTCCGAAGAACACGCGGAAGTAATCGAAATCCCGGAAGACATGCCAAAGGGAAGTTACATTCTGATTTTCGATCCACTGGACGGCTCCTCCAACGTTGACGCCAATGTGAGTATCGGCACAATTTTCTCAATCCACCGGAGAAAAGAAAATTCTGTCTGTGGAGTTGAAGAAAATTTTATGCGCTATGGCTATGAACAGGTTGCCGCCGGTTATTTTCTATACGGCTCCAGCACAATGCTTGTTTATACAACTGGAAACGGCGTTTATGGCTTCACGCTGGATCCTTCCGTGGGTGAGTTTCTTCTTTCACACAGCAATATGAAAATGCCTGATCGAGGCTCCATTTACTCGGTGAACGAATCAAACACCGCATATTGGGATGAACGGACCCTGGCAGCAATCGATTATTTCAAGTCTCCACAGAATGACCGGGGTAAACCTTACACATCCAGATATATAGGTTCGCTGGTTGCCGATTTTCATCGCAACCTCCTATACGGTGGTATATATATGTATCCAGCTGACAGCAAGGATCCCCAAAAAAAATGTGGCAAGCTCAGGCTCCTTTGCGAGGCAGCTCCACTGGCTTTTCTCGCGGAACAGGCAGGAGGTGCTGCCACAGACGGCATTACTCGCATTCTCGACATTAAAGCATCCTCACTTCATGAAAGGACACCTCTTTATATAGGCTGTCGGGAAGATGTGGAAAAGGCCACAGCCCTTGTAAGAGGTAGTAACAAATAAACTCATGCTTGTCATAAGGTGCGCCGCCTGCAAAAACAAACTCTGGAAGTATGATAAAATCGGCCCGGGCAAAGTCTTGCGTTGCCACAAGAACAGGATAATAAAGTTTTACGGATATAAAGAATCCGGCCACAAAATCCAATGCCTCTGCGGCAAGGATATCGGAATTGATAAAGGCAGCTTCATCAAAATGGTTGCCAAGGCATTTACCTATTCGGGAACTAAGCGTAACAGCTGATCATTTCATGAGGTGGTTCAGCGAAAATTCCACTCTATCCAGGGGTATAAAATGATCTATCGGCTGCTGGCTGATCTTGTTGTAATAGTACATTTGCTGTTCGTGCTTTTTGCCTTGCTGGGGGGCATCCTGGTTTATTTAAAAAAACAGTGGGCCTGGTTGCATGTTCCGGCTTTCATCTGGGCTGCCGCCATTGAATTCTTCGGCTGGATATGCCCTCTGACTCCACTAGAAATCAAACTTCGAAGACTTGGCGGGGCAACTGCATATGAGAGTGGATTTGTTGAACACTATATACTTCCTGTTCTCTATCCAGAGGCACTTACACGCGATATGCAGATCTGGCTGGGTGTGATAGTGCTGGTAATTAACATTACCGCTTACACGCTTGTCATTCAGAAGCACCTTATGGGGAGTAAGAAGGCACTTGAAAGATGACCCCAAAAGGCTTAAATGTGTATGTAGTGATATCGAAAAAAAAGAGTATTAATTAATGAGGAGGTTATACAATGGCGGAAATAATTGATTGCAAGAACTGCGGCGAATCCCTGCCCGAGAAATTCAATGCCGATCTTTGTCCAAGTTGCGGCCTTACATACTGGAAATGCGGGAATTGCAGATTTCTAATTACCGCATCAACCCCACCAACCACCTGTCCGAACTGTAACGAAAAGTGCGAATTCAAGAATGTGACCTGCTACACACCGGATTGCGGCGGGCCGGGTAATATTGACCCTCAACTCTAGCCTGGATTTTTATGAGTAATTTTGAAAATTATATTATTTGAAAGCACACTAGAGAGTCAAATATTGATCAGTTAAGTAATACCCATATTCTTTTCCAGAAATGCAAGAACAACGTCTTTTCAAAATTACTCACTCAAAGGGCGAGCCGATCAGGTCGAATCTACTTCGCTTCAAAGCAAATCAGCATACTTCAGTATAGCTAATCACATTGAAACTCGTATCTTCAACCAGCTTGGCTCGTAAAATATCCAGGATAACACTGATTTTTATGCGTAATTTTGAATATTCTATAAAAAAGCGTTCAGCCATACCCTATGGAACACAACAAAGCTAAGCGTTTTTTTCTTTGCCTATCCAGCATCTCGACTGGTGAAAATACGAGCTGACCTGTTCTCGAAATTCTCAATTAGTGTCGAACGCGGGTGGTGCCGTCCGGGCCCTGAATGATGCGGACACGGTCACCGACCAGAAAGGCCTCGTCAGCTTCCTGAACTATTACCATTGCCGGGCCATTATCCATATCGACAGTAATTTCAAAACCAGCTTTTCTTGTAACCCCCTCCTCTACCGCAGATCCTGCCAGTCCACCGATAACTGCACCTACAGCCGTTGCAACCGTTCTGCCCCCCCCACTTCCAACTGTATTGCCCAGCGCACCACCGGTTACTCCGCCTGCTAACGTTCCTGCCCGGCTTTTGGTACCTTCGATCAGCACCTGCTCAACCTGAATCACCGTCCCTAGTTCAATGGTCTGGGCAGAGCGGGCCTGGTTCCGGGAATAAACCTTGCCGGAGCGGCTTGAGGCACAGCCTGCCAGAGCAGTGCAGAGAAGAACTAACAAAACAGTTCTGAAAATATTCATAATGGTCCTCCGTTTAAATGAATAGAAGTCTCTTTGTTTGCTAAAAGCACATGCTGAAACAGTATGGCAGAAGATAACAATTTGCAAGTACCGGCACTTGCAGTTATAGCAATAATCAGAGTAATATTGTCGGCCTGATTTTGTAACTACATCAAATCAAGCAATAATTGAATATAGCTGTAATATTATGGCAAAGGACGAATTTTTCAAGAACAGGGAAGGAAACGGAGAGTTCCGTTTCAACCGGGAAGTTGCCGAGGTTTTTGATGATATGTTGTCAAGATCGGTTCCCTGTTATTCTCAGGTAAGAGAATTGACTAGCCAGGTTTTAGGATGCTACCTGAAGAAGGGCGATCGGGTTTATGATCTTGGCTGCTCAACCGGGACAACGCTGATAGAGCTTGCAGCAACTCACAAAGATCTTGATTTAAATCTCATTGGTATTGATAACTCTGCCGCCATGATTGAAAAAGCAGCTCTTAAGGCGGAAATGTACAGCGGTAAAGATAACATCACATTTATTGAAGGTGACATTACAGAAACACCTTTGGATCAGGCTGGCGCTGTCATTCTCAATTACACGCTTCAGTTTCTCAAACCGCAAAACAGAACTTCTTTTCTCAATAAGATATTTCAAAGCCTTCGCCCGGGAGGGATTCTTATTCTCAGCGAAAAAACAGTCTCTAACAGCAAGGAAACAAACCACAATTTTACAGAACTGTACCATGAGTTTAAGCGCAAACAAGGATATTCAGACATTGAAATATCCCGGAAAAAAGAAGCTCTCGAAAATGTTCTCATTCCCCTGACCATTGATGAAAATAAAACAATCCTTTCAGAAGCCGGGTTTAAAGGTTTCGAAACCTTCTTTCAGTGGTTTAACTTTGTCTCCATCCTCGCGGTAAAATAGTTAATGGACAAGATATTCTCCTTTGTTAGTATATTTTTTGTTTTATCATTCCTTTAAATGCCATTTCACGCAGCTGAACTGCACAGCTAAGAGCGGAAAAAACGATTTGGCGGAGTTCGCAACTTACGAACGACTTTCCGAATCGTCCGCTATTAGCCAGCAGTGCAAGGAAGTCCGCCAATGGCGGACCAAGTGAGCGGCTGCCTTTCTTTTGATTCGTTTTCTTTAGGCAAGTAAAGAAAATGAATAGTTATTTGATGAAATACATAATATCAGTTTGGTTATATTAATAACATTATATCCGTTGAAGATTTATGAATAAATGTGATTACCTTGCCGAGCTTCCTACCCCGCACAAGGAAGAGATTCTTAGAAGGAAAAAAGAACATACCCGGCATCTCAACTCTCAGAAAAAGGGTATCCTCCGCTATCGTGATCTTTACGATAGCGTCAACCACCTGAAAACAGATCGTCTGGATTTCAGTAAAGATGTCGTGCAAATCGGCAGCGCAGATGAAATTTCCGAATCGGAACACGAAAAAGTATACAACGTCATGCAGGGATTTAAACCATGGCGTAAAGGTCCATTTGGTGTTTTCGGGATAGAAATTGATGCGGAGTGGCGCAGTGAGCGCAAATGGAACAGGGTGCTGCCCGCTCTCCCGTCATTGAAAAATAAGGTGATAGCCGATATCGGCTGCAGCAACGGCTATTATATGTTCCGCATGTCGGATCATAAACCTAAATATGTGATTGGCTTCGAACCCTATCTCCACCACTATTTCACTTTTAAAACCCTCAACAGCTTTGCCGGCATCAATAATCTTTTTATTGAACTGTTCGGGGTGGAGGACATCGGGCTTTTTGAAGGCTCTTTTGATGTGGTTTTTCTGATGGGCATATTATACCATCGCATATCTCCGTTTGAGGTGCTCCGGGAAGTCCGCAAGGCAATGTGCCCAGGTGGAACTCTTATAGTGGAATCTCAGGGCATCCCTGGAGACATGCCTATTGCTCTGTTTCCGGAAGAACGATACGCAAAGGTGCCGGGCACTTATTTTGTCCCTACAGCAGCCTGTTTAAAAAACTGGATGTTGCGGGCCGGATTTTCCGATGTCGTAATTTTCGACAACCATCCCATGAGCAGCAAGGAGCAGCGTCAAACAGAATGGATGGATTTCGAGTCATATTCCGATTTTATCGATCCGCAGGATCCCAGCCTGACAGCCGAGGGATACCCTGCCCCTATTCGAATATTTATCAAGGGGATTAACAAATAGAATGCCATTGTATGATTTTTACCCCACAGATTATTTTAAAGAAAAAATAGAGAAAATACGCAAGAAAGACCATGTCGGGCACCAGAGGATTCTTTCTGTGATACAACGGATTTTAGAAAATCCGGCCGACGCCGATGGCAAGATGGTGGGTGTACAGCACCATGGAAGACTCAAGAAATACGTAGGCCGCAAGGATTACAGACTTATATACTACTGGTGCGAACAGTGCCGTAAGGCCAACAAAAGGCTGGGAAAAGACTGCGACCACTGTGAACAGATCCACGATAACAGCGTTGTGTTTTTTGATGTCTACCACAAGAACGAAAGCGCTAAATTGTTCAATCGTAAATAGTCTCGCAGTCATCAACAGGGCCCGGTAATTACAACATATTACGAGCGTAATATCTGTCCGCATCGTGTTTTACGGTGCCGACAAAGCTGAAGCACAAACATTGATAACGCCAATCCCTGAATAAAGTTAGGTGAACAAACTTGAACCCCGCAAATGAAATCATCTTAATCGTAGACAAAGAGAACAACGAAACAGGGACAGCGACCAGGAGCGAGATGCGCGCAAAGGGACTGCCGCATCGTGCCTCCTATATCCTGGTGTTCAATTCGACCGGTGAACTTTTTGTCCAGAAACGTACCGAAACCAAGGATATCTACCCCGGTTACTATGATGTGGCGGCAGGCGGAGTCGTGCTTGCCGGAGAGACGTATGACCAGTCAGCCCTGCGTGAACTTGCCGAAGAACTGGGCATTGAAAATACAACGCTTCAACCTCACTTTACTTTCTGTCACAAAGATACCTCAAACATAGTCTGGGGAAAGGTATACACCTGCGTACACGACGGCCCCATGATCCTGCAGGAAGAAGAAATTCAAAGTGGTGAATTCATGCCTGTCGATAAAGTGCTGCAAATGAGCGAACTCCAACCTTTAACGCCTGACGGCCAGCATGTGCTGAATCGTCTTTTTGCAAAATGCGACATCTGCGGCAACCATATCATAGCTTCTGAACTCATCAGCGACAAAGGGCAATGGTTATGTCCGGAGTGTCTCTCAGAAATTAACAGCTGCGGCTGCAATGAATGATGTCTCATTAATGTGTGGCCGCGAACACCACTGCTAGAGAAGATCTACAGAGAATACCACACTTTTTGCAACACTTTTTTTTGACTTTTATATTATTGATTATTACAAGTTAATAATAAGTACTAACAGGAAAACTGTATTGCCTGATAAATATTTCTTAGTTTTCCCTATATCAATACAAAAGGTGGTGTATTCGAATAATATTTTATAACTAAGCTTGAAATCCAGCCTCATGACTTCTTTCTGGTATCGCCAAGAGTTGGGGAGGGCTCTTAGCGCATGGTAGGATTTATAAAGAGCAATATATGGAATACCAAAAGTTTCACTGCTTCGGGCTGTGCAACAGTTGCATTAGCCATTGTATTTCTTCATGTTTTTCCTTCCATAGCCCTGGCATCCCCCACCCTAATTTCTGCAACTGAATGTTTTTCAAGCCCTGAACATTATCTTCTACCAGTAATTATTGTTGTATTTCTATACGTTATATTATTTACCATTTTGACAATAACTTCCTCAGATCAAATTCTGAGTGAACCCCTCTACCAGGGTCTTCTCGAATCAGCCCCTGATTCGATTATTTTTATTGACAGTGAAGGCTCTATAGTTCTTGTCAATAAAGCTACAGAAAAGTTATTCGGCTACGAAAGAATTGATTTACTTAACCAGAAAGTTGAAATGCTGTTGCCGGAAAGATTCCGTGAGAAACACACCAAACACCGGGATGAGTTTTTTAAAGCACCTCGTCCACGGCCTATGGGAATTGGACTTGAATTGTACGGACTACGTAAAGACAACCATGAATTCCCTGTCGAAATTAGCCTCAGTCCTCTGAAAACAGAATATGGCATATTGGTTTCAGCTGCTGTACGCGACATCACGCTTCGAAAAATCGAAGAAGAAAAGCTCCGAAACACTAGCGAATCCCTCAATATAATTAATCGAATTGTTGCGGCCTGCACTTCAACTTTACATCTAACCAAAGTACTGGAGATCGCCCTTGACTCTGCCCTTGAACTGGTGGGATTGGAGGGCGGCACTATCTGTCTGCTTAACCCTGATAACACCTTCAAGCTGGAAGTGCATAGAGGCATATCAAAAGCCACTGAAGAAGATCTTTCATCCCACACAGTCAGAATAGGAGACTGTCTTTGCGGCAATGTCGCAATGGACCGCAAACCGCTCATTCTCTGGGACTATGATGAGGTTATGCAATATGCTTCCCGTGAGGCTCAACGAGGCGAAAACCTTCAGTTCCATGCCGCCTTTCCTATAGCCATACAGGATAAAAAACTGGGTGTTCTCTGTGTCTTCACTCGTTCTGATGCAAAGCCACACCCCGAAAGACTCAAACTACTGGAGACCATGACAGCCCAGGTATCCCTTGCCATCGATAATGCCATTCTCTATGAAGAAGCACAGCAGAATGCAATTGCACTCGAAAAAAGGGTTGCCGAACGTACAAGCGAGCTTGAAAAAATCAATGTTGCTCTCAGTGAAAGCGAAGAGAAATTCAGACAAATTGCTGAGAATATCAAGGAAGTATTCTGGATTAGCGCCTCGGACGGTTCAGATATTTATTATGTAAATTCGGCATTTGAAGAAATATGGGGGCTGAAAAGCAGTGAACTGTACAAAAATGCCTATTTGTGGATAGAAGCCATATTGCCGGAGTACCAAAAAATGGTTGAAGAGTCATTCCAGCAGGAAAATCTTGTGAAGGGTGGGTTCAACGTTGAATACCAAATCAAGCGTCCAGATGGGTCTACTAAATGGATTCATGACCGTGGTTTTCCAATATTAAACAATGAACAAAAGATCCAGCGAATCGTTGGCATTGCTTCGGACATTTCAAAATTCAAGGAAATCGACAGGCTGAAGTCCATGTTTATAGCCTCGATGTCCCACGAGCTAAGGACACCGCTGAATTCCATAATCGGTTTTATAGGTATTATTCTGCAGGGAATGGCAGGAGACGTCAACGAAGAGCAGAAAGATATGCTCTCCAGGAGCTACCGCGCCGCAAAACACCTACTGGCACTCATAACTGATGTCATTGATATCTCAAAAATAGAAGCCGGTAAGATAACATCATATACGGAAGACATTCTGCTTGACGAAGTTGTTCAGGAGGCTGTTTCCACCCTTGCCCCGGACATCAAACAAAAGGGATTAGAGGTAAGTGCCGATATCCCATTCGGTCTCATGATCAAAAGTGACCGAAAACGGCTTCTGCAGTGTGTATTAAATTACCTGAACAACGCAGTGAAATACACTGAAAAGGGAAACATTCATATAAATGGCACTGAAAAGGGCCACATGGTTGAAATATCAGTAAAGGACACCGGCATTGGAATAGCCCCCGAGGACATGTCCAGACTTTTTGACTCATTTGTCCGACTGGAATCACCCTTGATGGTAAAAAACCCTGGCACCGGACTTGGATTATACCTTACTAAAAAACTGGTAGGGGAAGTCCTGCATGGCACAGTGGATGTAGAAAGTACACCCGGCTCCGGCAGCACCTTCTCTATGCTGATTCCTAATGAAATTTGAACTTGATGATGAAGAAAATACTAGTAATTGAGGACAATCCTGACAATATGGCCCTGGTAACCTTTCTGCTTGAAAAAGGTGGATTTACTCCTATTCAGGCGGCAACAGGAGCCAAAGGTCTTGAGCTTGCAAAAAAGGAAAAACCCCACTGTATTCTGCTCGACATACAGCTGCCGGACACGAATGGTGAGGAAGTGCTACGAGTAATTCGCCAGACAGATGACAGTACCCCGATAATCGCTGTCACTTCCTATGCTATGAGCGGTGACAGAGAGCGGTTGTTGGCAGCAGGGTGCAGCGGCTACCTGGAAAAACCAATCGATCCGTATAGTTTCATTGACCAGTTAACAGAAATTATTGGAGGGCTCTAATGAACATTATCATTGCTGAAGACAATGAAGATGCTAGGTTGATATTGGAAAAGACCCTCCTGTCTGCTGGCCATAATGTGCGGACAGCATCAAACGGCATTGAGGCCTTGCAACTTACCAGGGACGCACCTCCTGATATGATTATTTCTGATATTCTTATGCCCGAGATGGACGGTTTCACATTCTGTAGAGAAATTAAAAGTGACAGGGCGCTCCATACTATCCCGTTCATATTTTACACTGCTACATATACTGACAAAAAGGATGAAGAGCTGGCATTATCATTGGGGGCATCGCGTTTTATTATTAAACCTGTATCTTCAGAAATCTTTCTGAAGGAAATTGATAACGTTGTCGGAGAGCATCAAAACAAAAAACTTATAGTACCCATCGAACCGACTAGGAGAAATGAAGAAATATGCCGGATGTACAATGAGGCTTTGGTCCGCAAGCTTGAAAAGAAAATCGAAGATCTTGAAAAGTCAAAAGTTGCCCTAGAGGAGTCCTATCAAAAATATTACACCCTCTTTAATAACTCCAACGATGCTATCTACTTGCTTCATCCAGACTCCGGTAAAATTTTGGAATGCAACTGTAAAGCTGCAGAAATAACCGGCTACACAATTGAAGAACTCAAAAACATGCATGCATATGATCTCCATCCTGATGAGGAGAAAAGCATGGGGCCGGAAATTATTGAAAAAATTTATGACAAGACTGTAACGGATATTAAGGGATTACATCATCAGAAAAAGGACGGCACTTTAATTCCGGCAGAAATCAATGCTTCAATTATTTCCTGCGGCGGAATGGAATATAATTTAACCATTGTCCGGGACATGACCGAGCGGCAAGTTTCCGAAGAGAAGGAAAAATCACTGCAGTCTCAGCTTATCCAGGCACAGAAGATGGAGTCAATTGGTCGACTGGCTGGTGGCATAGCGCATGATTTTAATAATATGCTTTCTACCATTATCGGCTATAGCGAGCTGGGATTACTGGAACTTCCTGAAGGACATCCAATTTCAGAAGGGCTAGAGGCTATCAGGGACGCCGGCGAAAAAGCAGCAGGGCTTACCAAACAACTGTTAGCTTTCAGCCGCAAGCAATTACTGGAGATGGCCCTGATAAATTTGAATAATGCTATAGATGGCATGGCCAACATGATAAGCCGTTTGATCGGTGAGGACATCAAGCTCGAAGTCAAGCTAAAAGCAGAAAATGTAAATATTAATGCCGATATTTCGCAAATTCAGCAAATATTGATGAACCTGGCAGTCAATGCCAGGGACTCCATGCCCACTGGTGGACACCTTCAAATAAAAACAGAAGATTCCATTCTGTCCGAAAATGATATTCTCGGGCATAGAAATATGAATCCCGGCCCCCATATAATGTTATCTGTATCTGACAACGGCAGCGGCATGTCACAGCCTGTAATGAACCAGATTTTCGAGCCGTTTTTCACGACCAAAGAAATCGGCAAAGGTACCGGCCTGGGCCTGGCAACAGTTTATGGTATCGTCAAACAACATAATGGGAAAATCGTCGCCAGTAGTGAAAAGGGTAAGGGCACTACATTTTCAATACATTTTCCTGTTGCCGTCGGTATTGATGAACAGATAAAAACTATCAAATCAAAAAAACATCCAACAGGCCGGGAAACCATAATGGTGGTGGAAGATGAAGAACAGTTGAGAGGATTGATTGTAGATGTCCTCACTCCACTTGGTTACACCGTATTAACTGCCAACAGTGGTGAAGAGGCAATCGAAATAAGCTATAAAAAATCAGGATCAATTGATCTCTATATCCTGGACCTTGTAATGGCTGGTATGGACGGAGCAGAAACCGCACTAGTGCTTTTGGATAAAAACCCTGACACAAAAATCATTTTCATGACAGGCTATACAGATGAGGTGATAACCTCTAAATTGCTTTCAGACGATCGTGTATTACTGAATAAACCATTCTCTCCGCACCAGTTAAGCGTTGTCCTGCGACATACTCTGGACAACTCAGAAAACTAAACTGTGTTTTTATCAGCAATTATATACTTTTTTCCTTGCCTTTATCCTTCGAACCTGCCGATATTTAAGGATATTCTGCGGTCAGTGCTTATGTTGCGCCCATTTCTCTTTGAATCTTGAAATGACAAGTAATATTTCTTTTCTTTTCTTTCAAAAATAATTATTTGTTCTTGTATTGAAAGCTGATTAGATCAGACCAATTCTTGCAGGAGGGTTTTCATTGCGTAAAACCAAAATTGTAGCAACCCTCGGACCTGCCACTCAAAGCCGGGAAATGATAGAAAAACTGATTGATCTCGGTACCAATGTATTTCGACTTAATTTTTCTCACGGTGATCATGATTTTCATCGAACCTTGATACGCCGCATCAGGGCCATTTCAGGCCGCCTTGATATTCCTGTCGCCATTTTGCAGGATATATCCGGACCTAAAATACGTGTTGGTAGCATTGATGGAGTCATGCCTCTTGAGATAGGTGACCCTCTCTATATTTATCCTGAAAGTACAAATGGGGAAAACTTTGAAATTACCATCAACCACCCTGAAATTCTAAAAACTCTGCGCAAGGGAGACGCCATCTATTTTGCTGATGGGGCCATTCGAGCAGATGTCCTGAAAAATAAGCCGGAACGAGTAACCCTGGAAGTGCTCGTTGGCGGCAAGCTTGCCTCCAGAAAAGGAGTTAATTTTCCTGTATCAGACCTGCAGATTGACGCCATTACAAGTAAAGATAAAGAGGATATTGCCTTTGGTGTCGAACAGGAAGTTGACTATATCGCTCTTTCATTTGTTCAGTCCGACAATGATGTTATCAAGGCGAAAAACCTGATAGCAGAGCTTGGCGGTGATATACCGGTTATTGCCAAAATCGAAAAGTCGGCAGCACTTGATCAGCTTGAAGATATTATGTTTGCAGCAGACGGTATCATGGTGGCTCGAGGCGACCTTGGTGTCGAGCTGGGCGTTGAAAAAGTTCCCGTTATCCAGAAAAACATTATAAATGATGCTTTCCGCCACGGCATACCTGTAATCGTCGCCACACAAATGCTCACCTCAATGCTGGCTTCACCATACCCGACCCGGGCTGAGGTATCCGATATTGCCAATGCTGTCCTCGATGGATCAGATGCTGTAATGCTTTCCGATGAAACTACTATCGGTAGTTATCCGGAAAGTGCTATCGGAGTTCTGGATGCAACCATACGTGAAACTGAAACAATTTATCCATGGGACCGAAATCCAACAGAAATTACTGGAACGCGTGAATCCATTGCCTCCTCGGCAGCCACCCTGGCACTTAACAGCAGAACGGATGGTATTATCAGCTTTACACATTCGGGCATGTCTGCCCAGAAAATCGCCGGGCTCCGGCCTCAAAACAGGCTTATCGCAACAACAAGTAACAGCAGGACATACAGACGTCTGTCCCTTGTCTGGGGAATAGAGCCGTTTTTTGTCGAATTCTCTCATACCAACAGCGACAAGGCTATATCTCTATTTGTTAAGCAGGCGAGACGGGCCGGATTCATAAATAAAGAAGACGTGTACGTTGTAACCATTGGTCATCACTCCAATCTCAGTGGTACAACAAACCAGATTCAGCTTATGGACCGAAAATCATTCGACCGCATGCAGGCAATGCTTAAAGAGGGGCTGTAAATAACCTAAAGGGAAATATTATAATGATTTACACAATTACATTAAATACCGCCCTGGACAGAACTATTTGGGTGCAATCTATGCGTAAGGACGACTGCAATAGAATTGAAAACGAGAAGGTTTTTGCTGGCGGTAAGGGTGTGGACGTTTCCAAGGTCCTGACCACTTTTGGGATCAGCAACAAAGCACTCGGCTTTGTTGGGGGATTTGCAGGTGAAGAGCTTGAGGGTCTGCTTATCAATCAGGGGATAGCCTGTGACTTTAACCGGATATCTGGAGGCACCCGTACAAACATAATCATTAATGAATTAGATTCTGGCAGTCAGACGCTCTTTAATGCCAAGGGACCGGAAATTAAATCTTTCGAATTAATGCAGCTGATCCATAAAGTTGAAAAACTTGAAAAACCTGAAATGGTCATTATCAGCGGCAGCCTGCCTCCAGGAATCAATCCTGAAATATACCGAAAAATTATTGAGATTGTTAAAGGTATCGGCGCAAAAACAGTACTGGATACCGATGGCGACAACCTCAGAACAGGCATGTTAGGGCTTCCTGATATCATCAAACCGAATGTTCATGAATTATCGCGTCTTATTGGTAAGGAACTGATCACTTTAAAGGATATAACCAGTGCGGCCCGCAGCATTCAGGAAGAAGGCATTGAAACTGTATTGGTTTCCA
Organism: uncultured Desulfobulbaceae bacterium; assembly: GCA_945787325.1. GTDB lineage: Bacteria > Desulfobacterota > Desulfobulbia > Desulfobulbales > BM004 > CALZHP01. Next base: position 9,448 of record CALZHP010000047.1, on the reverse strand, counting down.
TGGGGGCTAAAGGTATATTGATGGTGGATGAAACTACCCAATGCCAGGCAATACCCCCGAAAGTGGAAGTTGTTAACACCATTGGTGCAGGTGATTCCGCCGTGGCCGGTTTTGTTTATGGTTTAACCTCCGGGAAAAACAAAAACCAGGCTCTCACCTGTGCTGTTGCCGCGGGGACAGCGACTATATTGCGGCCCGGCACAGCTCTGTGCCAGATGGATGACTTTATAAACTTACTGCCAAGGGTAACTCTTACGGATATATTAGAGGCCTGATCTGCTTGAAACAGCTTTGAGTACCTGCCTGATAACCTCATTTGCAATTTGTTTTGAGGACAGCCGCTTCGCCAGAGTATGCTTTTTCCCATCCTTTGCTGTCAGAATAATTCTGTAATACAACTTTGTTCCTGCCTGCATCCCTCTTTCAGCATGCAGAGTTTTTAATTCTTCAATGGTAAAGATTTGTGACTGTCCACCACCGAACAGCCCTCCCCTGAAACGAAGCATTTGTGAGTCAATATCCAGTTCACTCTTGTAAAACCACAAATCCAGAACCCCATAGAGTATGAGGAGATCAAATATTGTAAAGAGAGCTGGAAATATAAATGGCGCACCCAGGTTTATCATGAATACTATGGCCCCGGTCCAGATTATCCACATAATGGTAAGTCCCGCTGCAGCCCCTTTAAACCTAGCCATAGGGAAAAGGTAGGATAAACCTCCACCGGTCTTAGGAGTGTATAGAATTCCTTCACGCAACAAGCTTGATACCGGTTCAAACTCTTGGTACTGAGGTGTCTCATACGGGCTCAATGAAAAATCTGCTGAGCTGTCTTCAGTTTTAAAGACCGGCAGTTCAAACTGTGCTTCATAATCAACTCCTTGCTGCTTGGCTTTAGCTTCAAGCCTCCAGAAAATCTGGTTGTCTGTATCTGATTGGTCAGTCTGTCTGGCTTCAAAAGGGACGGCAAAAATTACAGGAATGGTCTGTCTTGAAAGGTCCTTCAGGAACCACTCTCTTGGAATTTGGCGTGACTCCTGATGTAGTATTTTTTCAGTAGTGCTGCGATTTTTACCTGACCCGGACGTGTACCTGTTAACACAATTCAGTGTTAGCGACAGACCGCTCTCAGGAACAAGTGGAACGCCAGTGTGTATTACACCACTAAGGGGACCACCTAATATACCCGGCACTTTGTCCATTACAAAATATGATTCACCGAATTTTTTCCACTGCAAATAACTTTTCACAGCCCAGAATATAAGTCCCAGCCCGACCAGAGGAAAAAGCAGCCCTATTAATGCAGGCTTGTTTCCCTTTTCCAGAACCTCTTCAGGTAGAACAAAAAGCAGCGGTGCTGAAATTGCATTCCAGAATACGGCAAACAAAACCGCGCCGGTCAATTTTGCTTTTGATCCGGAGCGGATTCGGCCGGACAACCATTCTGTTTTCTGCTTCCAGGGTTCATCAGGATGTTCTGCTTTCAATAACTCCTCAGTCTGCCATTTCTTTCGGCCGCGTAAACCGAATATGACTAAGCCATACCCGAAACCACCAAAAACAAGGGTAAATAGCGCGTAAAACCCCAGCCGTTCCCACCGCAGATCCCGGTAAAGAATAGCTTCTGAAGGATTCTTCGGATTTACATAACAACGAAACTGTTTTTTACCGCCTGGTAATCCTTTCAGTTCATTGTACGTTCGCTGCTGCCACTTGCCAATATTATCGGAACCGCTATGCAGGCCTACACGGCTGCCATTGTATTCATTTCCTTGATAAGAATATTTATATGATACTGTGACATTTCTCGTTTCCGAAGAGTCTCCATTATTCGAAACCAGGTGAACCTGCTCAATATGTGCAGGAGTTTCATGCCAGGACTGCATGGAATACCATTCCCACAATGACGTAACCATTAGAAATGCTGTAAAGGTACCTACAGCTGCGAATGGAAGAGCAAACAGTGTTAAGCAGCCGAGTGTAGACTTGTCTTTTGATAAAATATTTCGAGCCATATCATTTTGCCGGTGAAATGTTAAAATATGTATAATAGATTAATGACTACAATTAATGTGTTAATTAACTGAAATTCCTATGGACTAACAAATATACTCCTCAAGTAATACATCCTACCTGGAATTTGCAACATTCTCTTAAAGTAAAAACTGCTACTTAGCAAGAGCTCTTAGTTTGTCGATGAGCATTTCCAGCTCATTGGGATCACCTGCTTTATGGTCTAAGGGGTACAGCAGGCAAGACATATAAAATACACTGCCGATTTCTTTGGCTTGCATGGCGTCCTGAGACAGTTCATCGATATATTTTACGACCATTTCAGCCATATCAGGCGAAAGACCTGGAAGATAACTGGTAATTTCATCGGGTAAACAGATAATCCTGCCAGCCCGAAGCTCCAATTTTTCCTGATATTTTCTACTATCACAGGGCTCTTTAAGATGACTCTTTGCTTCACTTTCGAGCTGTTGCACAGAATCATTGAAATGACGCAGCATTTCAATGAGATTTGCTAATGTAGCATTATGCATGGAAACACCATGTTGTGATCAGTTTATTCATTCTTTTTAATTCAACAAAGATAATGATGTCGGCTGTAAATTAGTGCCGTAATCAACATCGGTCAAGCTCTGTCAAAAAGGCTCTCGCTCTCGGAACGAAATGTAACATAATCCTTGCTGATGTGATGACATCAGAATACTATTTTATGAACAAACCAAATAAAAGGAACCCTACTATGCTTCTCACCGGCTATTCCATGGAAATCAATAAAGCTGCCGCATGCAAACCTGGTTACCAGCCGCTTTACTGCATTGCCCATTTGAATGAAGACATACGTGAAGTGCTGCCCTATCTGAATGCTGAAATGAAAGGAATAGGGTTTACCGAAAACCCGCCTTCCATGATGCTGCAGGTCGATGATAGACAGATTGCCATTCAGCCCAACCAGATTACAATCAACGATATCAGGGACGGAGAGGAGGCAGACAGAATTTTAAAATGGCTGCAGCAGAAAATAAATGAAATCTGGGAAAGAAGAGCTGAAATAACACCAACTACAAAAACTGCTTCCCCCCTCAAAGTGGTAGATATAATGAGGATACTACCCAAAACAAATTGCGGCGACTGCGGCGAACCAACCTGTACTGTTTTCGCATCACTTGCTCTGCAGGGAAAAAGGGATGAACAAGACTGTCCGCAGTTGGACGAAGAGAGTAGAAAAAACCTGGCAGAATGCCTAAAGCGCCGCTGATGATGTGATTTAAGAAATGAACAATCCTAAACCCGCAGACATTTGAAGGTTTCAAAAAAACAGCTTATTATCGGACACAAGAATAACAACTGTTGGCAGTATAAACCTCTTCCATTTACCATCGAAGAGTTGTCTCAACTATAGTCACATCTGTCATCTTCAAAATTCAAAGCTTTCTTTTTTTATTCTTGAAGGCGATGAAAAATGAGGTTGACATGCTTATAATTCCTGATAGATAGAATTTATGGGTCAAGGAGATTTCTTCAGATCAATAAGGGAAATCGTTTCTGCTGTTTCACCTAATTAAGGAGAATTGCTATGGCTGAAAGCGTTTACAAAATTATCGAACTTGTTGGAACAAGCGAAAAATCTTGGGAAGATGCGGCCAAAACAGCCGTCGAAACAGCAGGGAAATCTCTAAAAGACTTAAGGGTAGCAGAAATTACCAAGCTTGATATGAAAATTCAGGAAAACAAGGTGGTGGCCTTCCGGGCGCGGGTCAACGTTTCTTTCAAGTATCACTTATCATAAAATTACAGGCACAGGAGAAGGGAGAACGATGATACGTCCTTTATCCCTTACCTGTGCTTTTATATTTCTTACTACACAGGTCAAGAGCGAAATTAACAGCTGCAGCACTCTTCACTGCTGAAGTGGTATCATGAGGTTGTGCGCAGTAAATTAATCGGAAATATCCTTTTAATAACAGTCACTTAAACCAAAATACGGGTAATAAAAAGGTGATATTAAATCAAGATGGGGCTACATCATGAACAACGATGAAGTATGTATGAAGCCCATCGGTTATGCGTATACCGACAGTAAAGAAATCCCCCGCCACTGGAGCGTTTCAGACGTCGAAGGGACTATCGAGATAAATAAAAAATTCCTATCCGGATTAAGGAATATAGAAACGGGCCAGAAAATAATTGTTCTCTTCCACTTTCACAAAAGTCCTGCCTTTGCTGACAGTAATCTTATCCAGAAACCACCACATAAAAACAGGGAAATGGGTGTTTTCAGCATCTGTTCGCCAATGCGACCCAATCCAATTGGTCTGTCTATTGTTGATGTGGTCGGAATTCATGAAAATAATATTCATGTAAAAGGTATAGACATGCTGAACGGCACTCCGGTTATAGATATAAAACCATATAAGGCACATGATTATCCCTGATGTATTTACCAGTTTCTTTATTATCCATTTGTAAAGGAGAGTGTTATCGATGAAGCTTTTATCAAGAAATATAAATCCCCTGATCCCCGCTGTATTGTTGGCTGCTCTCTTTATGACTTTTAGTGTTAATGCTGAAGAAACGACTAAGATTCTGCAAAATGTTGAATCCTATGATGCCAGCAGCGAAGGTCGATGGCATGTTGAGGATGGCGCGACCTGGAACTATAATACAGACCCTCCTGCTTATGGTCCACACGCGTCTGTTCCGGTAAAACCGGGTTTTTATGAAAAGCCTCAGGCAGCTGAAATGCTGGTGCATTCTCTTGAGCACAGCAACATCGTTATCTATTACGACAAACCGTCCCAGGAGGTATTGAATACCCTGAAAAAACTGGTGAAAAAATATCCTGGCCGCTTTGATGGCGTAATTGTCAACCCAAAAAAAGGTTTAGAGAGTTCCATTATATTCACGGCCTGGACTAAAATTCTTCGGATGGATAGCTATGATAATGAACAGGCGCAGGCTTTCATGGATGCCTATCGCGGTAAAGGCCCGGAAAGAGTGCGGTAAACCTTCCTGCTTAAAAGCTATGCTAGTAGATATACAACAGGGGAGACAACAAATCAGATGACTGCCGGACTACCGAAAGTGAAAGAAACCCAACAAAAGCTTGATCAATTGATGAAACGGATGTCCCAACTGGGAGATTTTCCGTCCATCACCAAGCATATAAACGAAATCAATAAAAAAGCCTCACCCAAAAGCCTTTCCTCAGCTATTGAGCTCGCAGAACTCATACTCAAAGACTATTCACTGACCAGCAAGCTTCTCAAGCTGGTTAATTCCGCATTTTACGGACAGTTTTCAGGGCAGATAACTACCGTATCCCGCGCTGTAGTAATCCTCGGTTTTGAACAGGTGCGGATGGCAGCTTCCGGCCTCCTCTTCATCCAGCACATGCAGAACAAAGCCCAGGCAAATGAATTGGAAATCGCTATAGTCACATCGTTCATGAGCGGTATACTTGCCCGCGATTTATCCTCAACTCTTAAAATGCAAGACACAGAAGAGCTGTTTGTTTGCTCAATGTTTCATAACCTTGGAAAGCTATTGACTATTTATTATTTCCCTGATGAATACGACACATTCCTGAAATTAAATAATGAAGACGACTTAGATGAAGATAGTGCTTCGCAAAAGGCACTGGGAATCACTTTCAAAGAGTTGGGCATGGAAGTGGGGCGACTGTGGAACCTTCCTAAAATAATAATTTCCTGCATGCCGGGTATCGCTACAGGAGATAAAAACAAAAAACAGACAAGAGAGTACACATATCAATGCCTGTCTTCATTCGCCAATGAACTTTGTGAGATCGCAATTCAAGATTCATCCCCTGAAAAAATCAATGCTCTGCAGGCACTACTGAGGAAATACAAACATATTTTTCCATTTTCAGAAAAACGTATCGCCGGGCTTATGGATTCCGCCACTGAAAAAATCCGTGAATTTTCTGGTGTCCTAAAGCTGAAAAAGCAGCAAGCGAAACTGATCAAAAGCATGAGTTTCCGAACACCTCAGGAGGTTCAAAAAAGAGATAGCGGCGCGGTTCCGGAAAAAACAGGCCCTCCGGATTTAAACCTGCACCTTGTTCCAGAAACACAGACTCCACAATCCACCAGTATGACGCTCAATGAAAAACAAATGCTGCTGGTAAACGGAATCCAGGAGATAACAACCGCCCTGCTGGAAGAAAACAACGACCTGGACGATGTTCTCACCATGGTTACCAAAACTATATACGAGGGAATGGGCTTTTCACATGTCCTCATATGCATTAAAGACCCCAAAACTAATGTCATGACAGCCCGTTTCGGTCTTGGTCAGTATATAGACGAGGTGATTCGCAAGTTTAAGTTTACCGTATCTGATGAACAGGATTTTTTTAACTTGTCTCTGGAAGAAGGCAAAGACATCTATATCGAAAACACAAGAGACCCTTCGGTTAGAGCGGGTATTCCCGACTGGTATAAAGGAATACTGATGGCACACACTTTTGTTCTTTATCCGATTGTCGTTAAAAATGTTGGCATAGGAATTCTTTATGCCGGTATCAAGAATACAGGTGATCCCATCGACCTGGATCAGTTGAAATATTTGAAAACACTTCGTAATCAGGTCGTACTGGCCATTACCGGAAAAGCCTGAAGTTTGATGTAAAACATAATCTTGATGCTCTCGTAAAAAGTATTGGGATGGCTAAGTAAAAATTTTGATATACAGATAGCGAGCATAGCGAGACTTCGAGGAGTAGTGATTTTTCGAGCGCGAGACAATATCCGCCTGAGGCGAATCGCGTGCATGTAAAATTGCTACGACGCAGTAGATCGGACTTTTTACGACGCCATCAATCTTTATCCTGAATTGTACGGCACAACACCATGAACTCTTTAGGCGAAAAAAAAATTCTGGATTTTGTTATTGAGAAGCATGGCGGCCTTGAGAGATGGGAAGCGGCAGATAAGATAACCATCCATGCCGAAACAGGCGGCGCGGCATTGCCACTGCGCTTCAAGTTCAATGCTTTTCGAAAATACGAAGCACAGATTTATACAAAAAAGCAGCATGTTGTCATAACACCACACCCTGTCCAAGGACGGCGGGGCGTTTTCCATGACACCCAGGTCTGGGTTGAAACGGGAGACGGGGAGGTTATATCACGGCGCCACCAAGCCCGTAAGGCATTCAGCGATCTGCGTCACAAGATATGGTGGGATGACCTTGATACCGCTCACTTTGGGGGATATGCCCTGTGGAACTACCTGACCACACCTTTTCTCCTGCTTAGACCTGATATCGAAATACAGGAGCTCTCGTCCTGGACGGAAAATGGTGAAAAACTCAGGCGTTTTTCCGCTCGTTTTCCTGCGGATCTGCTAACTCACTCTGATGAACAGGACTTTTATTTTACAGAGGAAGGGCTTTTGCGACGGCATGATTACACAGCGGAAGTATTCGGGGGCTGGGCTAAGGCGGCGCACTATTGTTGGGATCACAAGGAATTTGACGGACTCGTTTTTCCCACACGCCGCCTGGTTTTTCCCAGGAAGAAAAATAATCTGCCCAAAAGTTTTCCTACCCTGGTGAGCATAAATATAAGCAATGTTAAGGTGGATTAATTCATCCAGTTGAGCTGACTCACAACTCTTTGTATATTTTTATATTATCAAAGCGATAACTTCCGCCCCTGTTCAAGATAGCTATACCGGAAAAATCCTGACGGTAGCTGAAATCATTGACCCTTAGCACTTCCCTGTTATCTACTAATACAATCATTTCCTTATTATCAGTCCTCTGCAAACTGATAGTATGCTCATTGCCGTCATCAAGGATTGGAGTTGATGCATCCGCACTCTTGATTATTTGCCTTTCACCTCTAGTGTATTTTACAAGCTGCATAGGATTATCAGCAGAAGCCGGTGCCTTGTATTCAAGATGATAACCACTCTTCGGGTTTGTATCTTGAAATACTCCAATGTCAACTGAACCGCGAGACAATTCTGAACGGAATGTATATTCCAGAGTGAAGCTGTTTGGTATCTCAACCATGCTGTAAATTATTGCCTGGTCAGCAAGAGTGGCCGATTGTCCTGTCTGGCCTGATTGTTTATCTTTGGTCAGCTCTTCCAGCACACCCAGAAAGGCTCGCAGGTTGCGGTCTGTACTGGACTCTTCTTTATCTTCTTTAGTTGCGGTAGCCGGTGGCGCGTTAAATGTCGAATTAAGCGCGCCTTTGTAGTCAATTGTAAAATTACCGGCCGTAACCGTCCAGGCTGGATTCTGCACATAATCCATGTCGGAAAAATCATCAGTGAAAAAAACTGTGCGCTGCGGTTTGCTGTACTTGTCAATAATTTTGCGAAGGTCGGAGAGGAAAAGTGGATGAGCGGCCATGGAGCGCTCGCCTTCATCAATTACACTCTCGAGTTCTCCGATCATTGTATCAATCCTGCTGTCCGGAGACTGCCAGCCCGAATATCTTTGTTCCTGAGCAGCGGCCGATGAAGCCGCAATAAGGCCAATGGAAATCGTTACGAGAAACAAAAAGATTGACGTCAGCCTGTCCATAAGATACCTCCTTCATAACTGATTCGTATCGCCCTTAACAGGCTCGATAGATTTATGAGTGTATTACTTGAAGCACGATGAAAAATCAGCTGGACCCTCGTCTTCTTCACTGCTCTTGTCGGGCAGATCTTTCATATGCTCTTCCATAATACATTGCTCTATTTTTTCTTCGTATTGCTTGGCAAAGAGTTTTGCGGAAAAAGATTCATTGTCAGCATAGTCCATAATAGTGCTTTCAACATTGTCAGCCAGTTCAGATATAACCCTACCGTAGTCTTCCTCCGGTACAAAATTTCTTTCCCTGACAACAGTTATTACCATGGCCTCGCCCAGCTTTTTCTTCACGCATGAAAGAACATCCGGTTCTTCATTAATTTTACTCTCCCAGAGCTCTTCAGGTACAGGAACCCTCACTTCGCATTCAAGCTTCACAAATAAACGATCACCTGCCATCTGCCGTGACCTGTCGTAAAAGGTAACAATAGCACCGGAAGTCGTTCTGAACTCCTTCAGCACCTTAAGGGCCTCTTTATCCTTCATCATGTCCTGAATCCTTTTTTTCAATTTAACTCATTGTAATTAATAGGAACATGCTTAGTATTTCAAGAATCGGAAGCAAAATATTAATACAATTTAATAACTACCTTCATGGTTTGCGAGGTTTTCATTGACTTCGCCAAAGCTTTCTTCCAGTTTGATTTTTTAAATATATATTTCTATTGTTGTTCACTCTTTTCTGGAGAATAAACATGAAAAGCGATGCAACACAGTCCTTATAGGGCCTCTGCCGGGAATATATCCTTTCAGTGGCTTTTTGTGTTTATTAATTAATAAACAAATCCAAGAAATGGAGGAGAAGTTATGAAAAAATGCCTAT
>CALZHP010000046.1 GCA_945787325.1 uncultured Desulfobulbaceae bacterium | reverse complement strand
TCAAGGACAGGCACGAATATGCTGCCTGAAGCGGTAGCACGTTGTGCAGAGATTCCCAACATTGTAGGAATCAAAGAAGCAACGGGCAATTTGAACCAGGTAAGTGAAGTTATCCTGCAGTGCCCGGATGATTTTTCCGTAATGTCCGGTGACGACTTTACCTGTATGCCGCAGGTTGCAATTGGGGGGACAGGCGTTATTTCTGTGACCTCCAATGTGGCGCCTAAAGATATGGCTTCCATGATGGACTTCGTGCTGGCAGGGGACTATACAAATGCGAGGGAACTGCATCACAAAATGTTTCCCCTTATGCAGGCAATGTTCATAGATTCAAACCCAGTGCCTGCCAAGACAACACTTGAGCTCATGGGCAAAATCCAATCAGGCGAAGTACGGCAGCCGCTTTTCAAAATGAATGACAATACCCTTGGCCGTTTGAAAAAGGTTATTTCCGATTACGGCCTGGTGTAATTTACTTATAGAAAGATAGAGAGGAATAAAAAATGACAAATGTCTTAATTGCGGGAGCAGCCGGCCGTATGGGCAGGCGGATCGGGTACATGGTAAATAACCATGAAGGACTTGAAGTCGCCGGTGGTTTTGAAGTACCAGGCAATCCTGAGGTAGGAAGTGATATCGGTGAGCTTGGCGGTTATGGGGTCACAGGTATTAAAGTTGCGGCAGGCCTGGAAGAAATTATTGATAGCGGCGATGTGGTAATAGATTTCACCTTTCATGAAGCAACAATGAAAATCGCCAGAATTGCCGCCGAACATAGAAAAGCGTTGGTTATCGGCACTACTGGACTCAGTCAGAACAACCTTGAAGAGCTGGCCGATCTTTCACAGGATTTCCCATGTGTTCAGGCACCCAATATGGCGGTGGGGGTGAATGTGCTGTTTAAGGTGGCTGCCAAGGTCGCATCCATCCTTGGGAACGACTATGACATCGAAATTGTTGAAGCACATCACCGCATGAAAAAAGACGCACCCAGCGGAACCGCTTTGAAACTTGGCGAGATGGTTGCGCAGGGTGTCAATAGAAACCTGGATGATGTCGGTGTGTACGCCAGGCATGGTATTATCGGAGAGCGGACCGATCAGGAGATCGGCATACAAACCATCAGGGCAGGTGATATTGTAGGTGAACATACAGTTTACTTTGCTGGTGCAGGTGAACGTCTGGAAATTACCCATCGCGCTCACAACAGGGATAATTTTGCCAGGGGCGCAGCACTTGCTGCCAGCTGGATTGTTGATAAGCCCAACGGTATGTATTCGATGTTTGATGTTCTCGGATTAAAAGACCTTTAATTCAAGTTTGCTCTTGCAGATCTCACCAATAATTTTGTGTAATAGGATATCAGGACATCCTCTGTTGAATTTTATGTGATGTCTGTTTTCTTGCAGTGTAATCAATCCGGCTGCCGCGATACTTGAAAGATAGTTTTCGTAATCATGGAATGATTCTCTGTTGAAAGATATTGAGCTGCATTCGAATCTGAGCAGTTACAAGGAAAACCTGAAACAAGAAAAAAATAAGGCAAAAAAATTATGATCACCATTGAGAAAGCTGAAAGACTTAAACAATTACCTCCGTATCTATTCGCGGAACTGGATAGAAAAAAGGCTGAGGCCCGTGCTAAAGGAGTTGATGTTATTGACCTTGGTGTCGGCGACCCCGATATGCCAACCCCTGACAATATAATTGCCAAGCTTAATGAGGCAGCAAAAGTAGCCGCTTATCATAAATATCCCAGCTATACAGGGATGAACAATTTTCGGGAGACAGTTGCCGGCTGGTATAAGAAACGTTCAGGGGTTGAGCTTGATCCTCTTAAAGAGGTTGTTTCTCTCATCGGTTCCAAGGAAGGTATTGCCCATATTCCGCTGGCATTTATTAACCCGGGCGATGTGGTACTGGTGCCAAGCCCGGCGTATCCCGTGTACGCCATTGCTACTCTTTTTGCAGGTGGTACACCATATGAGATGCCATTGCTGAAGGAAAATGATTTCCTGCCAGATCTCGAAACCATACCGGCAGATATTCTTGAACGTGCCAAAATGATGTTCCTGAATTATCCCAATAATCCTACGGCAGCTACAGCAACAATAGACTTCTTTAAAACTGTGGTGGATTTTGCCAATATGCATAATATAATGATCTGCCACGATTTCGCCTATTCCGAAATGGCATATGACGGTTATATACCCCCAAGCTTTCTTGAAACTCCGGGGGCAAAAGAGGTTGGCATTGAATTTCATTCGCTTTCTAAAACATATAATATGACGGGATGGCGTATCGGCTGGGCTGCAGGTAATGCTGAAATTATCGGTGGTCTGGGACAGATTAAAAGCAATATTGACTCCGGAATATTCGAAGCCATCCAGGTTGCAGGAATTGAAGCCCTCGAGGGAGATCAGAGTATCATTGATAACATGCGTACTCTCTATACGGAGAGAAGAGATGTTTTGGTCAGCGGGCTGCAGAAGCTGGGAATAAATGCGCAGGCGCCGAAGGCCACTTTTTATGTATGGTTTGAAGCTCCGCAAAGATATAACTCGGCATCATTTGCCGCACTTCTTCTTGATAAGGCCGGTATTGTTGCCACTCCGGGCAATGGTTTTGGTGATCCAGGTGAGGGATATGTTCGCATGGCCCTTACAGTTTCGAAGGAGAGGCTGCGGGAAGCTGTAGACCGTATAGCAGAAGCCGGTTTTTAATTTTAACAGTACATTTGATACCTTTATCATCGTAATAATGTCTATTGTGTATATAGGCCTTGGTTCAAACCTGGGTGAAGGGCAGCGCAATCTCCTTGACGCTTGGGAAAAGATGGCTGCACTGCCGGAAACAAAATTGCGGCAATTGTCCAGCCCTTACTTTACTGAACCTGTGGGATTGGAAACCGAGAACTGGTTTACGAATGCTGTTGGAGTTATTGAAACGGACTTGTCACCAATAGATCTTCTGCGGAAATTGTTAAATATAGAAAAATTTTTCGGCCGCGATAGAAAGAAAACAGGAGACAGGCCTTTAGATCTTGATATTCTTTTTTACAATGATCACGTTCTCGATGAACATGGACTTGTCGTGCCTCATCCTGCTATCCAGGAAAGGATGTTTGTCCTTGCGCCACTTGATGAACTATCGCCAGATTATATACACCCTGCCCTAGGGCTTACGGTATCTGAAATGAAATGCCGCCTGACAATGAAAGAAGAACAGGAACAGTCTGGTCTATCAGTCAAAAAAAAATCGTGGAATGAAAAGTTATTACATGTAAAAAACGATAAAGCTGCTTTCAAAGGAGAGGTCATTTGAGTCCATTAAGGCTTCTCATACTTGGTCTTCTATTTTACATTCTCTACCGATTGTTAATTGGAGGGGGCAAGAAATTAAGCAGCAGGAAAAGGCGGGGTGAAAGTAAACCCGAATCCAGCAAGGGTGTAAATGACGTTCTTGTTGAAGACCCTTTATGCCATACTTTAATACCTAAAGGTCAGGCTATTCAGCTTTACCATAATCATCAAATGCTTTATTTTTGCAGTAATAAGTGTTGTAAAAAATTTCTATCAGAAAAAGGAGCCGAAAAATGAAATTCTTTATTGATACCGCCAATACTGAAGAAATTAAAAAGGCCGTTGCCATGGGAATGGTGGATGGTGTGACCACCAATCCTTCTCTTGTTGCCAAAGAGAGCAAGCCTTTTGAGGAAATTCTTCTCGAGATTTGTGAAATGGTAGATGGGCCAGTAAGTGCCGAGGTGGTGAGCCTGGATACTGAAGGTATGCTTGCCGAGGCCAGAAAACTTGCGGCGCTGCACTCTAATATTGTTGTCAAGCTTCCAATGACAACTGAAGGATTAAAAGCCGTGCATATCCTAACCGAAGAGGGAATAAAGACAAATGTCACTCTCTGTTTTTCGGCATCACAAGCCCTGCTTGCAGCAAAGGCGGGTGCAACCTATGTAAGTCCATTTGTTGGCAGACTGGATGATATATCACAAGTCGGCATGGACCTTATTACCGATATCATGACAATTTTCGATAATTACGGTTACAGCACTGAAGTGATTGTTGCCAGTGTTCGAAATCCAGTACATGTTGTTGACTCTGCTTTAATTGGCGCGGATATTGCAACTATTCCATTTAAAGTTATTGAACAACTTTCCAAGCACCCATTAACTGATATCGGCATGGAAAAGTTTTTAGCTGACTGGGAGAAACGCAAGAAGTAGATCGGACCATTAATAAAGATTCAACGGAGCACATGCGGAAATCCTGTACTTTATTCTTATTACTGATGTTGTTAATTCCCTGTTCGCTACAGGCTGCCCTGTTTGTATTTGTAGATGAGCAAGGAGTAAGGCACTTTACCAATGTTCCGGATGATCCTCGTTACAAACCTGTCCCAGGGTTAAGAACAAGGCGTCAAAGAGCGGCAACCTATAAATATGATGCTTTGATCCGTAAAGCGTCAAGGAATTTCAAGGTAGACCCACATTTGATTAAGGCGGTCATAAAAGCTGAATCTGACTTTGACAGGTATGCTGTTTCCCGAAAAGGGGCCCGCGGGCTTATGCAGTTAATGCCTGATACTGCCCAGGAAATGAATGTTGATGACCCGTTTGACCCCAAAGAGAATATTTTAGGCGGTACCCGCTACCTTAGTAAGCTACTCGATATGTTCAACGGTGATATCAAGTTGGCGCTGGCAGCGTATAACTCAGGTCCGGAACGAGTCAAGCAGCTGGGGCGGATTCCAAGAATTCCCGAAACACTGCGATACGTAAAGAAGGTTTTGAAATATTACGACAAAAACCGGAACTCCTTTGCCCAGGTTAACAGAGGAATCACTATCGCTTATGACTGAGGGTAAAAGTGTCAAATATACTAACAATTCCTAACCTGCTCACCGGTTACCGTTTTGCTGTTGTCCCCTTGTTGATTCTTGTTCTCGATCCAGGTGCCGGAGTTGGGGTAAGCCTACTGGCTTTTTTCCTGTTTTTATCTGCGGCTCTTACAGATCTTGCCGATGGCTATTATGCCAGGAAGCACAAAATAGAGTCTGTCTTGGGCAAACTCATGGACCCGCTTGCCGACAAGGTGTTGGTTGCAACTCCACTAATCCTACTTATACCGATGGGTAGAATACCTGCCTGGGTCAGTCTACTTATCATATCCCGTGAAATAGTTGTGACAGGCCTGAGGGCGTTAGCGGCCGCTTCTGGGATAATCGTTGATGCCAGCGGCCTGGGTAAAATGAAAAGTGGATTCCAGTACACAGCTCTGTGTATGCTTATTTTTCCCTTGGGGGTATTACCGATTCCTGTTCTGCGTGATCCGATTCTCTACGACCTCGGACGAATCGTCCTGTATATTTCTCTCGTATTAACTCTATGGTCAGGATTCGATTATTTCAATAAGCTTCGTAAGATCTATCTGGAGCCTGCTGACTCAGTATAGAGAAACCAGCTCCTCAATTGTGACGACTCTGAATATCCTCTGGTCAAAAATATATCATATTTTCAAAAGGCCGGTCGGCTCAATGTTATTAGCTATAGCTGTGTTTGAATATTATGAGGTCTTTTCAATCTCTCTGGCCCTGGCAACAATTTTTGCTGCAAGGTCACTGAAGACCAGATTGTGCAGTGGCAGAACGGAAATCCAGTATAGCCGGCCAAGAATACCATTTGGTAGAAAATGGGCTGTCTGCACAAGCTTGTCAGGCTGGATATCAAACTCCAGCCATGCTTTACCCGGCAGCTTCATCTGGGCAAGAAGCAGTAGTCTCTTGTTTTCCTTGATATCCGCCACTTTCCAAAAATCAAGGGCATCGCCGACACGCAGTTCTTTATGCGTCCGCCTACCGCGACTCAGACCGTAGCCGCCGGAAAGTTTATCCATAAACCCTCTAAGCTGCCAGAGATAGTGATAGGAGAACCAGCCAGTTTTACCGCCGATACCAGTCATGGATTTAAAAACTGAGGATGCTGAAACTCCCTGCAGTGGTAATTCTCTTTTATCGCGCAGGATGGCAGTATGTGTATCATCCTGATTCATAATATCACATGCTATGTCAGCGCTGCTGTCACACCAGCGGCTGATAACCTGGTCCTGTTCCATTTCACTGATGGCATTATCAACTGCTTTTTCGAAAGATATCGGTTTGATATTACCAAGATAGCGCGAAGCATGATCGTTTAAGACAATTGTTTCGGATTTAAGGCCTTCCACTAGGGCTGCCGCCATCTGGTATGGGATTGGGGTAATTAAAATGAGCCAGTAAGAAGATAGCTTCGGGCTCAAGACCGGCACAGGAATGAGTAATCTTTTAAGGCCCATTACCTTTGCGGCACCTTTTAACATGTTCTGGAAGTTCATGGTCTCGGCGCCAATATCGACTATGAGGTTTTCTTTGTATTCCAGATCAATTGCCTCGGCAAGGTAAGATAGAACATCGTCCACCGCAATGGGTTGTGTCCTTGTTTTTACCCATTTCGGTGTCACCATAACGGGTAATTTCTGGACCAGGTTACGGATGATTTCGAAACTGGCGCTGCCGGAACCGATAATTACGCCAGCCCGAAACCAGATGGTCTGTAATTTGTCAGGCTTGGCACTAAGTATCTCTCCAGTCTCTATTCTGCTCAAAAGATGCTTGCTGGCACTTTCTTTTACACCCAGTCCTCCAAGGTATATGAGTCGCTTTACCCCGGTTTCTATACAAGCCTCACGAAAATTTTCTGCACTGCGCCGGTCTCGTTCCTCAAAATCCTTCCCGGCACCCATGGAGTGGATAAGATAATAGGCGGTATCTATGTCTTTAAGTGCTTCAAACAAGGAATCTTTATTGAAGGTATCACCTTCTACAATTTCGACCTTGTTTATGACAGATGCACGCACCTTGTTCCTGTTTCGCACCAGTAATCTGATGGACAAGTCTTTCCGCTTGAGCAGCCGTTCCTTAAGCCGCCTGCCGATATATCCCGTCGCACCTGTTATCAGAATATTTTTCATTTCCAGCGCCCCTTACATCTCACTCATTTTTACTCTTCATTGCATGAGTCCTCAGTCTTTTCAATCTTCAATCTACAATTTTAAATATTTCCTCACGCGTGATTTCGTAATTTTAACTCTAGAGGGTGAGGACTAAGATAATACTGTCCTGCCAGATATTTATCGTCATACTTACGAACGTAATGATTTATAAGTGTTACCGGAACGATAAGAGGAATATATTGGTGTCTGTATTGCTCTATGATATCGAGCATTTCTTTTTTTTCATCACTGCTCAAAACCTTCTTGAAGTACCCCAGCATGTGCGTCAGTACGTTAATGTTTTTCTTAACAGTCGTTTTTAAACGAAGTGCTTCAAGCAGCATTTTTTCATACTTGGTGAAAACTTCCGACAGTTGATTTTCTTTGCCGTGAGCGACCAGTCGACCCATTTCACGATAGTGGGTCTCACTGTGAGACATGATAAGAAGTTTATGTTTTGTATGGAAAGCAACCAGGCCTCCCAGGGATTTATTTTCTGCCAGAAGTGATCTCCAGCGATTATAAGCAAAAATACGCTGGATAAAGTTTTCACGAATACCGATATCATGCAGGCGGCCATCTTCTTCCACAGGCAGCAAAGGAAAATGATTCATGAATTCCCTGGCAAACATACCGACTCCGGTATTCCTTACTTTGCCATCGTCACCGATAACTTTTATGCGTTCCATACCGCTGCTCGGTGATCTGCTCTTAAAAATGAAACCCTGTAATTTTTCCTTTTCGAGATCACTTACTTTTTTGCGCGCCCAGGACAGTATTTTTTCCGTATGATCAATACCTGTCTTTCTGGTAACAAGTCTGGGTTTATCAGGGTCGCCGGCCAGATGCATGGCCTCACGCGGAGTACCAAGTCCGCACTCTTCTTCGGGACAAACCGGTACATATTGAAAATATTTTCCCAGAGTTTCTGTGATGAGCCTGTCGTGCTGGTGACCGCCGTCATATCTCACTCTGTTGCCCAACAGGCAGGAACTTATGCCAATTTTAATGGCGCTTTGCATACTTATTCCTGATATTTTATCTTAGCGCTTTCAGTCCACCCGCAAATAGCTGTTTTATCTCTATCGTCTAGCTTAGCATCCCGATGCAATAAAAGATATCTCCCAGGCGGCATATGCCCGGCAGAAACCTGTTTGCAAATCTCATCCAGCAGCACCCAGGCCTTCTGCTTTTCGTATTCACCCCAAAGTGATAAATTCAGCTCGGATCGGCCATTGCGAACGTCATAATTCACAAACCATGACACCGGTGAAACATAACTGTGGCGCGGCCATATAGTATTGTGAGTATGACAATCCCTGCATGAGGTTTGCAGTATACCGGCAACATTAACTGGTACAGAAGTTTGTTGGAAAACAGAAAGTGCAGGGTCTGATTTCGGATTTGTTTTTTCAGGTTGGATAAGTTGTAGTGCAAAAAAGAGGGTGAGTATGACAACCCCGGCAATTTTAATGTTTTTCATTTTTGCTTTCCACAGTCAATTATTTTAATAAATGTAAATTTAATATATATATAGGCATTATGAGTGAATTTTACTAATCACGTCTCTGAGAATACTTATACCCTTTCATCCCTTTTTGTAATATTTTTTTTTCATTGTTATTTAGACTAGTTATTCCCCTTCGCCATTTGCCGCTTAATTTATTCTTCTTGCAAATCCACGTTTTTACTGCTATTTTTGGATGGGGACATGGTGTTTTTTAATTTTAAATTAACACTCAGGTCAATTATCCGGAGGAGTTACTTTGGCGGACGCAAAATCATATAATCAACGAGGGCAAGAATTGCTTCACAACGAGCAGTACGAGGAGGCGGTTCAATATTTTACCCAGGCTATTGAGAATGATTCCACTTTTGCTGAAGCTTACCAAAACCGTGGTGAAGTCTACATTAAGCTTGGACAAACAAAGGAAGCGGAAGCTGACTTTCAGCAGGCAAATGATCTTAAATCTCAAACAACTGCAACTTCCAACAAAAACAAGTATCGGATGGAAGAAATCGACAATCTATATGATGAACTTTTTCCTGAAAGTGCACTGCTTATTGATGACCCGTATGAAGATCTGTTTCCCGACATAGTTCCTGTTAAAGGCATAAGAGCTATTCTAGAATATTTAGACGGCACCACAGAAGATCATACCAATATTATATTCTGTCCAGGCGAAGACCAGATAACCATACTGCTTGAGGGTGATAAAGGAGAGCGCGTTGTTTCACTCAACAAACTGAGCTGTGTCCAGTCTAATGAAATTCCATTAGATATTAATGAGGACAGAGAAGTTTCCCATGTTGAAGCAATAGAGACAATAAATGGTAGAAGGTATCGTGCTCATATTCCTAACGATCAAGGAATTAAACAGGGAATAATTGGTTTCGCAGTCGAGCACGACGCCCCTTACAGGTATTCTTTTTTCCCGCATCAAAACATAAACCACCGTTGTCAGGAGCGTTATATTGGAGAAATACTAATTGACAAAGGGGCAATTGACAGCGATGGATTTATTAAAGCGCTAGAAGACCACAAACAGTTAAAGAAGATGAAATTTGGTCAGATAATTGCGCAACAAGCGAACCTTATTTATTCGACAGTAAACCTTGAGATTCAAAAGGCATATAGTGAAGCCAGAGGTGAGATCAAAGTAGGTGAAATTCTTATAAATGCAGGATTGGTCAATGAAGAACAGGTGCGTAAGGCGCTTATGATCCAGAAAAAGGTTCAGAATATGAAAATCGGTCAGTTCCTGCTGGAGAAGGGTATGGTTAAGGAACAGGATATTTTTGTTGCACTGGCCGAAAAATTCAGATATCCATTTGTTGATCTTCGTGATAAGACAATCTCCCATGAGGCATTAAAACTTGTTCCTAAGGAGTTAATGCACAAGCTTAAAGTATTGCCGATATCATACAACAAGTCCGTTCTCGAAGTTGCAACTATTCACCCTGATGTCCCCTCCTTAAAAGACATACTCTCAAAGCACACTAAACAGCAAAACATAAAATTTGTTGTGGTCAGACCGACACTTATGAAAGCTGCTCTGAAAAAAATATCATAGAAATACCCAGTAAAACTGAATACATACAATGAAGGCTACCACATCAGATAATCTTGTACTTATTTCCAATGAAGCATCAAAAAATCTTGCTGAAAAAATAGCCGGTGAGATGGGCATTCCATTCACCCGGATGATCAGAAGAATTTTTGAAGACGGCGAAATTTATCACGCTTTTCCAGTCAAAATGGCAGGAAGGGATGTGATCATTATAGGCAGCACCCATGATGATCAGTCGCAGCAGGAACTGCTTGATCTCATTAATGGCAGTCACTTCTGGCGTGCTGATTCAGTTAACGTTGTTATTCCTTACCAGGGGTATTCGACCATGGAGCGTGCTAAGCCAAAGTCCGGCGAAATACCAAAAGGTATTACACGTACCAGGCAGATTTTTAGGGCGTATCCAGATTTTGTCGGATTTGTAGATCTTCACTCCGAGGCACTTCTTCATGGGCATACCGGAAAAATCCATACCAAGCATATCCAGACCGACAGCCTCATTGTCGAAAAAATCAAGTCACTCGGTATAGATAACATAGTCCTGGTATCTCCTGATTACGGCCGCAGCAAATGGGTGGCCGGTCTTGCCAGTATGCTCAACCTTCCCCATACCGCAGCCGATAAAGACCGTTTTGCAATGGACCGTACCATGGTTCACCAGGTATCAAGTGTAGTAGAGGGTAAAACCGTCGTAATCTGTGATGATATGATTCGTACCGGCGGCTCAATTATTCAGACAGCCGAAAGATGCCGACAAGCGGGAGCTACAGATATAATTGTCATGGCAACCCACTTGGTGCTTTGTGGAAGTGCTCGCGAGAAGTTTACTGAATCAGGAATTAATAAAATTATTGGCGCGGATACTTATCCCGGTGTCCATAATGATTCGCTATTGGATATCTATTCAGTAGCACCACTTATAGCGCAAACGCTGATCACACAGCTTGGTGTTACTTCTCACTAGATTTCTTGTCTTTCGTTTGTCCGGTTTTCCCATCCTCCCAGGGGCCACATTGTAGTACAAATCGGCACGCTGTTTGCATCAATTATTATGAAAACAAATTCTTTTTTTCGCATTTAAGGAGGGGTGTAATATGCCGGAAGTATTAACAAAATATAATAATGATAATGACAAAAAGGCTGGGAGCGAGGTTTCAGAGATATTGTTCACAGTTTTGATCGGGATAATGGCTATTGGCGGTCTTTGGCTTTCATCGTCTCTGCTATTATATCTCGCTCAAGGTCATTAAACATAATAGCAATATAGGGTAACGAAAGAAATTCTATAATATTTTATACTGATCACATTGAGCCTTCGGTGACAAAACTTGTCACTTAAGGCTCTTTTTTTTGACATTTATTGTCATATTTTTAAGTGGATCTTCATGCTTTTGAATAATTTTATTTTTCCTGCTACTATTTTTTTCTAATAATCAAAAAACAAATCTACAGGACAAAATTTATGGATACGGCAAGTTGCAAACATGGAAAATGCAAAGTGAAGGGGAATCTGATTGTCTGCAAATCAAAAGGCGTTTTTACAAATGATTTTGCCGACAAGATGTTCAATTGTATTGAACACATTGAGGATAGCAGTGTTATTGGATACAGCCAGTTTCACGACTTGAAGGATGTATACAAGATAGATTTACAGTTCGAAGATATCCCGCTGATTGAAAGAAAAGAACGACGGTCAAAAGTTAAAGCCGCGTTTCTGGTCAGCAATCCTGCTGTTTTCGGGTGTGTCCATGTCTATAAGAAGTTAATGGAAGATATGGGTTTTGAGGTTCATGTATCGTATGAGATTGGGAGTATTGCCGCGTTTTTGGATGTTCCTGTTGACCTTCTTGAAGCCTGGTAACAGAAGATTTCACGAGCCGACCAAGTCCAATCTACTTCGGTGTAAAGCGATTCGCATACGTTTGTATAGTGAATCGCTTTGAACCTCGTATCTTAAACCTGCTTGACTCTTTAAATATTCGGTTTTTTTAGCCTATCTATTTAATATACGAAATTAAATCTTTACATTAGTCCTTTACTCTTTTCTGTATTCTATCTGTTGTCTTTTGCCATTTTGCGTAGCTGTACAGCACATCATTTTGAAATGGTGTTAGAAACCATTGTTAATGAGTGATAATTAATTTGTAAACAGCCTGACCAAACGAACTTATGGAGATTTAATCTGTAAGGCAAGTAGAACTACCCTTGAAATCAGAGCATAGCTGTTGCAAGCTAATAGGAAAGTGATCTTGGTAAAAAGTAGCAATAGATAATCATAAAAACAGAAAGCAGTACTATAATTATCCAGCCGACAATTTTTTTATGTGTGTTGGATTTTGGGGTTATAATACCATAATCGGCAGGATTAAGATTCCCGGCATCAAATTTTGCCTTCGCTTTTCTAACAAAATCGTTCACCCAGAATGGAGCTGTATCGTTTTCCAGATAATGTGTGAAATGCAAGTCAAGTTTTTTATCAGAAATGTGCTCTCCAAACCATTTGAAGTATGCTATTTCAAATAACCTGAATTCAGAAATCTGCAGGGCAGATGCAATATAACTGACCCCCGTATTTGGTATTTCTCCAAAACCAAAGATATCCTTGAAAAAAGTCGTATTCATTTTGATGCTCCCTGGTTTTGAATTTAGAATTTTGAATGGTGAATTATGAATAAAAAGTAATTCTTCGCGCTTGGATGCACAAGGGATGAGGTAACATTGAAAATTGAAGATTGTAGATTGTAGATTGAAAACTGAGAGGAGTGAGGGCTCAGGGCTAAGGGTTTAAGGCTGAGGACTTAGGACTGGCAGAAAATAAAGAATTAAAACATAATAAAAATCTATTTGACTGTTTATCATTGTCTTACAAAGTTTATAGTAGAATTATGAGGTCATAGTGGTTCATGAAAATTGAAAAAGGGGGGATGATGAAATCGGTCAACTTTGGTGTAGCAGACAGGCAGGTAACTGTTGTCGGGCTCGGCGGGGAAGGTGTGCTTCGTACTTTTGACAGGAGTGATGAGGCTCGGGCTGTTATCCGCGCTGCAATTGAACAGGGGGTTACCTACTTTGACTCAGCCCGGGTCTATGCCGACAGTGAACTCTATTACGGCAGTATTTGGAAGAATGAACCTGACCTTCGTAAATCAATATTTCAGACGAGTAAATCGGCCTCCCGCAACAGGGAAGGCGCCTTTGCAGACCTGAAGGGTTCGCTCAAACGATTGCAGACCGATTACCTGGATCTCTGGCAGATCCATGATGTTCGTACCGAAGAAGATCTCCAGGCCATATCACGACCGGGAGGAGCGCTTGAGGCATTTGTCGAGGCGAAGAAAAAAGGCATGGTACGTTTTATCGGGGTGACAGGTCATCATGATCCTCATATCCTCACCAGGGCCGTGGAAGAGTGGCCGGTGGATTCTGTGTTGCTGCCTGTCAACCCGGTTGAGGAAATACTCGGCGGCTTTCTCACTGATACTCTGCAGGCCGCCAGGAAAAAAGGTATTGCATCTATCGGTATGAAAGTCATGGGCGGTTCCCATTACATTATGCCAAAGCTCGATGTATCTCCGGAATCGCTTCTCCGATTTGCCCTGGCCCAGAATGTAACTCTTTCGGTTGTCGGTTGTGCGTCACCCGAAGAAGTTAAGACGCTTACTTCAGTGGCCGCGGGAAAAGAGGCTCTTCCTGAACAGGACATTAAGATGCTGGTGGAAAAGTTCAGGCCGTATGCTTCGAAAATGGCGTTTTATAGAGGATGGAGTTGAGAAAATGGAATTTAGAATTATCGGCATACGGACCTGCTGATGATGAACAAGTTTTCAATTTTTTATTCATAACTCTAAATTCTCACCTGCTATTTCTTGACTCAATGGCCTTCAGAACGTATGGGTAGACTGTTTCGGCTACTATCTTGTATCCTTCGGGGGTGGGGTGGATTGTATCTGCCTGGTTTAGTGATGCATTACCGGCCACGTCTTTCAGGAAAAAGGGTATGAAGGTGACATTCTCTTCTTTGGCGATTGCCGGATAAAGGGCGGCAAAGTCTTTAGTATACTCAGCTCCAAGATTGCGGACGATCTGCATTCCAGCCAGGACCACGAAAATATTTTTCTCCTTCAACAGCCGTATGGATTTCCTGATATTATCTTTGACCAGGTAAGGCGGGATTCCGCGAAACCCGTCGTTTGCTCCTGTCTCAAGGATAACGATGTCAGGACGTTGGGCGGCTATCCAGTTTATTCGTGATAACGCGCCGCTGCTGGTTTCACCGCTTATGCCCGCATTAATGACCCGCCAGTTATGGCCATTCTTTTGAAGTTTATTTTCCAGAAGGGCAGGGAAGGCATCTTCTGTTGCAACGCCAAGGCCTGCTGTCAGGCTGTCTCCCAGGGCAATAATGGTGCCTTCGTATACCGGCTTTTTGGGCTGCGGCTCAGCGGCAGTTGTTTGCTGCCTCTGTTCGCAGGCTGTGAGGAGTGAACCGCAAAAAAAGAAGATAATAAGAAGTGTAATTCGTATAAAATGATGTCTGTTAAAGAAAGTTCTCATGGTATCAAACACAATCAGCCTGTTATTCCTGTCCTTCATCTCGTAAATAACCAATCGGTTTCTGCCGCAGTATTGAAAGTGAAGCTGAAAGGCCCACGGTAATAACGAGCAGTATTGTCGATAGTATCATTATTCCTGTTGCGACCGGCAGCGGCTTATAGGGAACATCGAATATCCAGCGGCAGACGGCCCAGCTGCCGACGTGCGAAATAATCCCGGCCTGCAGCGCGCAAATGAGGGCGACGATAAGATTTTCATAGGTGAAAACCTGAAGTACAAAGCCTTGCCCGGCGCCCAGTATTTTAAAATAAACTGCTTCACGAATTCTTGCCAGCTTTGTGGCAAATACTGAACTGATTATGATCAGCAGACCCGCAATAATGGAGAACAATGTGAAAAATTGTATTATCGATGAAAGTTTCTGGATTATTCTGGCAAGCACCTCGATGGTTTTGCCGATATCAATCACACTCACATTGGGTAACTGTTCCGCCAGTCTGTTTTGCATCATTGTCAACCTTTGCCGGTCTATTTTAACTGCGCTGAAGATGGTTTGCGGAGCGTCTTTAAGCGTTTTTTCAGGGAAAACAAAATAGAAAAAGGGTCGCACTCTCGACGCGGTCCTGGTCCGCATACTCACAACCCTTGCCTGCAGGGGTATGCCCTGCACATTGAAAACAAGCAGATCGCCGATTTTGATATCGCCTATTTCCGCCACAAAGTCCAGGACAGAAACCGGCAGCTCTCCATTGCCGAGAGAATTCTGGTCCAGATCACCAAAGAGGTTATTCCCTTCCGTGATGCGTTCATCATCAAGAAGAAAATCACGATAGGTAAGGTTGAACTCGCGGGCCAGGTTGTCGCGCCTTCTCTGCCGCTCTTCTTTACGGTTGATTCTCCTGTCGTTTATGGAGGTAAGGCGTGCCCTGATGATTGGATAATACTGCGGCTCTTCCCCAAGAATATTGGAAAACTCCTGTTTCTGTGACGGCTGAATATCCAGAAAATATGCGTTGGGCAGTTCCGGCGGATACGACTGGATAAACGTTGACTGCAGGTTCTGTTCTATAATGTAGATGGAAAAGATAACAGCAAGCGAGGCACTGAGCGTTATGATAATGGAGCGCGTCGCGTTTTTGGGCCGGAACAATCCCCTGAATGCCTGTCGCAGCGTAAGTAAGCGCGGGGATCTCTTTTTCATGAGCATCAGTAGGACCTGGGTGACAATCGCAGTAAAGGCGACGAGGCCAAGGAGGCCCAGCACGAAATAGATTCCGGTCTTAACGTCTTCCAGCTGCCAGACGGCCAGGCCGATAAAAAAGAGAATGGTAAGCGTAATTGAGGCATAATGAGGCAGGTCGTTTCTGGTCGCTTCAACTTCCTTTCTGAATATTAAAGCCGGCTTCACATTTCGGAGCCGGCGCATCGGCAGATACGAAAAGAGTCCGACAACTACTGTGCCAAGCACTAAACCTTCAAAGACGACGTCCCAGGCAATGGTCAGAGTAACATGTGCCGGTAAAATGCCCGTAAAGAGAACCGGAAAATACAACTGCAGCAGGTAACTAAAAAACAACCCCAGCACTGTGCCAACTGTACCAAGCAGCATGATCATTACTGTAAAGTGCAGGAAAATATAAGCGCTTCCGGCACCTAGTGATTTCATGATGGCAATGGTGTAATTACTCTCTCGCAGCAGGGTATACAAAGCGGCCTGGATGCCTATACCGGCCAGCAGCAGTGTGAATATGCCGATAAGGTTCAGGAAGAAAAGGAAATTTTCAAAAAATCTTTTGACGCCTGATTCGGCGGTCCTGAATGTATTGACTCTTTCCTGAACCTCAATGGCAACGTCGGATAGTTCATCAGCCAATGTATCAACCATGTCCTGGTTATGTATTTTCAGCAGGTAATTATAGTGGATACGGCTGCCCTTTTTGATCAGATCAATTTTTTCCAGATCATCAGCAGCAATAAAGATTCTGGGGCCGAATGAGAAAAAGGATACCGGTCGGTCAGGTTCCGAAACAACAACATCTACGATTGTGAGCTCGGTCGAGCCAATCTGCAGGCGGTCACCGATATCCGCCTGTAGGCGATCCAGTACATTCTGCTCGACAATGATCCTACCCGCCTGCAGAATTTTAGAAAAATCAAGGCCGGATTTAAGGACGACGGTGCCGTAAAAAGGATACCCCTTTTCGACCACCTTCAGCTCGCTGAGGAGCGATTTCTCCCGGCCGGTATTTCTGGCCATGCTATAAAATTCGTGCACCAGGACCGCCTCGGCAAGCCCTTCACTTTTATATCTGTTTACGATTTCAAGCAGGGTATTGGAAGCCGGATAATGGGTATGGATCATGATGTCGGCAGCATGAAGCTGTCTGGCATCCTTCAGCATCGACTGGCGCACACTGTTGCTGAAGCCGCCCAACGACACAAGGGTCAACAATGAAAGAGACACGCACAGGATGAAAATAAGCGCCTGTTTCCTGGAACTGTTAATTTGTCTGAAAATAAAACGCCAGCGGATCATTCAGGTACCTTATCTGTATATGATTCAATTCTGCCGTCTGCCAACAGCACAATCCGGTCGGCCAGGTTGCTGATTTCCCTGCTGTGTGTTGCCAGAAGAAGTGTGGTGTCAAGTTCGCTGCGCAGTTCAAGAAGCAGATTCAGGATTATCTCACCATTAGCAGAATCGAGATTTCCTGTCGGTTCATCGGCAAATACAATCTGCGGGCTGTTTACCAGGGCGCGGCAGATGGCCACCCGCTGCTTTTCTCCGCCGGAAAGCTGGTGGGGAAAGTTGTTCTTTCTATCGATCAGCTCAACGCGATTGAGCAGACCTTCTGCTTTTTCCATCGCTTCAGGGTCATTATTCAACTCCGCCGGGAACATGATATTTTCAAGGGCTGTAAGGGAAGGGACTAAATGAAAAGACTGGAAGACATAACCAATTGTCCGGTTGCGATACGGCGCAAGCTCATCTTCACTTAGATGAGTAATGTCTCTATCGTTGACGATCACTTTGCCGGAGTCAGGTCGATCCAGGCCGGAAAGAAGGCTCAGCAGGGTAGATTTGCCGCTGCCGCTTTTCCCCTCAATGACAACAACTTCACCTTTCGATACCAAGAGGCTGATATCGTCGAGTACCTTGATCTGGCGATCATCTATTGTGTAGGATTTTGAAATTTTTTGTGCTTCCAATTCATTTGTTGACATGCACTATATTCCTCAATTTTGAAGCCATTCAATGGCCTTTTATTGTTATATCTGAAAAGAAGATAAGCACGATCAGAAAATGAAAACAAAATAAACAGGGAATTGGAAGGAGTTTGTGTAGGATAGAATTAATGGTTCTATATATATTGGTTCATTGTTGCTTACCCAAAAACGAACCAAAAGGGTCCGCCTCAGGCGGATTCGGCTGCGTGAAATGGCAAAAAAACAAAAGAAAAAAGAAAGAAAAGAGTAGAGGACTGAAAAGCAGATTCAGTTTCGTATATATATAAATTGGCTTAAAAACCAAAAGATTCATGGGTTAAGCTGGTTGGAGATGCGAGTTTCAAGGTGATTAGCTATACAAATGTATGCTGATTACTTTGAAACGAAGTAGATTCGGCCTGATCGACTCATGAACCTTTTGGTTTTTTGCGAAAGCCATCAACTATATGACCAACAGCAAGAATGGGATGATGCCGAATCATCCGTGGACCTGAGTATCTCATAACCTCCCGAACCTTCTCCCGCATCCTCGGTTTATAGCAATGAATAGGACAATTACCGCAGGTAGTCTTGTTTTCCTGAAGGGGGCAGTGGGCAAGGCGCAGATGGGCGTATTCAAGAAGCTCCCGGCATTCGCCGCAAGGCCCACTCTTTGTATTGTGATGATCCCGGCAGTATATCGCAATCATTTTCTCAATCGTCTTGCGCTCTCTTTTCATGCGGGGATGGAGCGGTGACGTTGTTTTTTTCTTAACGGTATTCATTGCAATAACTTTCCGGCCGGATAATTCAGAATCAACTGGCCAGCTGCGGCAGGCTCTATTCCCATACTATGGGCGATCTGACTCCAACTCTTTCCACCCCTGTTGTGCCATAGAACTATAGTCTCTGGAGCTGTACTTCCTGTATCAGCAAGGATTAAGACCAGGGCTATTTCCTTTTCATTCAGCCCCGATGCCCTGAGGCTTTTTACTTTACCTAGCGGAACCTTAAAGTATCCGGCCAGATGTTCATCTGCGACAAGTCCACTGACAATCTTCGCAGATTCATCTGATTGTACATTATTCAGGATGTCGCTTATTTTTGCTTGTTCATCCGCCGACAGGCCGGAGATTAATTCAGACCAGTTTTTCTTTTCGCGTTTTAAATCAAGAAGCTGCTGCAGATCCTTTCCGGTAACCTTTGCTATTTCCAGGCCGATCAGTAAATCATTCTGCCCGACACCCCCTTTCATTTTAAGCATAACAACCTGTTTTTTAGGGATGTTAAAAGTTCCTGACAGGAAACTGTTTAAACTTGTCGCAAGAATATAATCGTCAGAGGCGGTTGGATTTAAAGGGTTATACGTACGGTCTTTAAAACAGTGGCACTTGATTGCGCTTTCCGCGAATGTGTTTTGTATAGGAGCATGAAAAGAGAGAAGAAGAAATAAGGAAATAACTGAGATAATTTTTTGTGTCAGAGTCATCGTTAAAGTTCAAGAAATTGTTAGTATTTCAGCTTTCCAAACTTTCGAGATAGGCATTAATTTCCTTTTCAATCTGGGATTCGGTTTCGTCACCCAGAAAGTGAACGGTCACCACATCTTTAAGCAGGCACGTCCCGATAGAGCATGCGGTGCAACCTATTTCGAAGTTATCAAGAATCTCGCCGATCTTCGGATATTGCTCAATAACCTCCTTGATGTTCCTGTCACCCAAACCGTTATGAAGTTCCATATCCCACACTCCTTTCTACGAATTTGTAACCAATATATACTGAAAAGAAAAGAAGGGTAATGACTTAAGTCAAAAGCTTCATTGTTGGGGCTTTCTTGGAAAACCATTATTCTTCCACCTCACATTTACTGACTTTCCATTGCCACAATAAATCCTGCATGGTATTAGAATTACTGATGTTTAATATGGTGGCAAGTAATATCGCATCCTCTTTCTACCACTCAAAGATAGTTTCTATAGCTGTATTATCCTTTCCTCCAAAACTAATTCTCCCCACCGTTCTTTTTCTAGTCGATGAGTAAGTGTTCATTCTTGTTTGACTTTAAAGTTGTTCATACATAAACTCTAACAATCTCCTAATACCTCTTTTCTTGGGAGGGAAATATGATAAAGGTTGTCCGAAAATTGCCATTATTAATTCTCCAAGAGATATAACAACCCATATGGAAATTCTGCTTTTCACTGACATTGTTATTATTTTCGGGCTGGCCGTTGCTGTCTTGCTCTTATTTCACTTTCTCCGCCTTCCGGCGGTTGTCGGGCTTCTTTTAACCGGCATATTGGCAGGGCCGTACGGTTTCGGACTGATTAAAGCTGTTCATGAAGTAGAGGTGCTTGCTGAAATAGGGGTTATTTTACTGCTTTTTACCATCGGCATCGAATTTTCCTTCAAGAAACTTATTGAAATTAAAAAACAAGTCCTTATCGGCGGGACGGTCCAGGTCGGCTTGACAATTCTTGCCGTATTCTTCATTGCCCGCCAGATTGGACTATCTTCCCAAGAGGCAATTTTTTATGGTTTTCTCATATCGCTATCCAGTACTGCAATTGTCATAAGGATGATTCAAGAGAGAGCCGAGGTAGATACACCCCATGGCCGGGCTGGCTTGGGAATCTTGCTGTTTCAAGATGTTATCATAGTACCGATGATTCTCATCACCCCAATGCTGGCCGGTAACAAACCTGGCGAAATTGACAGTGACATTTTCGTCTTTGCAGCCAAAGGCATTGCAATCATCGGCTTGGTTCTGGCTGCAGCCAAATGGCTGATGCCCTGGCTTTTACACCAGGTTGCCCGTACTCGAAGTAAAGAACTTTTTATGTTAAGTGTTGTCGCCATTTGTCTCACCATCGCCTGGGTTACCTCAAATGTCGGTTTGTCGCTTGCTTTGGGAGCTTTTATTGCGGGGCTGATCATTTCAGAGTCCGAGTACAGTCATCAAGCCCTAGGTAATATCTTGCCTTTCCGCAATGTTTTTACCAGTTTCTTTTTTGTCTCAATCGGCATGCTGCTAGATACCAGGTTTCTTGTCAATTATTCCCTTATTATTCTGACTGCTTCAGCTGGTGTTCTTATTCTTAAAGCAACCATCGCCAGCAGTGCGGCAATTCTTCTGGGTTTACCTCTGCGTAGTGGGATTTTGGCGGGCCTATCCATTTGC
Organism: uncultured Desulfobulbaceae bacterium; assembly: GCA_945787325.1. Lineage (GTDB taxonomy): Bacteria > Desulfobacterota > Desulfobulbia > Desulfobulbales > BM004 > CALZHP01. Next base: position 2,031 of record CALZHP010000046.1, on the reverse strand, counting down.
CAAGTTGGAGAGTTTTCTTTCATTCTCTCCAGGATAGGAGTAGAACATGGCCTTCTTGCTGATCACTATCAGTTTTTTCTAGCAGTGGCTATCCTGACCATGGCTGCAACACCTTTTATTATTTACCTGGCCCCGCGTTTTGCCGACAGTATTTTACAAATCCCGATCCCGGCAAAACTGAAAACCGGTCTGTGGCCAAGGCCGGAAAAGAAAATCCATAAAAAGCTCAAACAACACCTGGTTATTATCGGTTTTGGCCTAAACGGTCGGAACATAGCTCACGCCGCAAAAATGACCGGCATCCCCTATATAGTGATTGAAATGTCGCCCGACACGGTTAAGAGAGAACGAGAGAAGGGAGAACCAATTTTCTATGGTGACGCCATTCACGAAGAGGTGTTGCGCCATGCAGGAATTGAGGATGCAACCGTGGTCGTCATCGCTATCAACGACCCGGCTGCCACACGCGGAATTACTGAAAGCGTCAGAAGGTTGACCAGAAGTGCGCATGTGATCGTTCGGACAAGATACCTCATGGAAATGCAGGCTCTATATGAATTAGGAGCCAATGAAGTTATCCCGGAAGAATTTGAAACATCGGTGGAAATTTTTTCCCGTGTTCTGGCTAAATATCTTATCCCAAGGGATGAAATAGACAAACTTGTCATCCAGCTCCGGTCTGACGGTTATGAGATGTTCCGTAACCTTTCCAGAGAGCCTACCTCGTTTTCAAGCTTAGATCTTCACCTCCCGGGTGTTGAAGTGAGTTCCATGCGTGTTGAGGAGGGTTCGCCTGTTGTGGGTATGTCATTATTGGAGCTTGAATTGCGGAAAAAATACGGTGTGACAGTACTTGCTGTGCGCCGGGATTCACAAACATTTACTAACCCTGAAGTAGATATGCCTTTTTTAGTTGACGATGTTCTTTATGTAGTCGGTGTCCCTGAAAAACTAGCAGAAACCGGAAAGATGTTAAGGAAAAGGAAGGATGGATAATGTTACATTTTTATACAGTGCTTAAGGCGTTACTTAGACATAAAAGGACATGCCCGAAATGCGGAAGAGGTCAAGTTGTAAAGCCGAGCCAAAAGACTGAAGTCGTACCTTGTAAATATTGCAAGGCAAGTATTCCTCCTTTACGTGAAAAATAGATATTTAGTTGTGAGCTGCTGAACCTCGATTCCGGGTCAGGCTTGACACTTATGCTTTTGCTAATATCCCTCACCGGATAAGGGTCAAATTGAAGTACCCCCAGTTTGACGGACACCAAGATAAGGGTCATAATACCCGAGGAGGTATTCGATGCAAAAGGAAACTTTCTGGTTATGACAATCGTACAGGTTGAATTCAACACTATGATCACTGGCTTGGGTATGTTATGCGCTACGGTTACGGGGGTTACAGGGTATTATTCAGCCTATTACAAGAATAAAACAGCGCTGCTGACGACCAACAATGTCCTCAATCGCGCCCATAGGGCTTTTGGCAGCTTTGCCACCACTCTGTATCTGCTTGGCTTTTTTGCCGGCACGGTTGGTTTTGTCGGGGCCATTCTGCACAACGTCCCACCCTTGGAGCTGGACAGCCTTTCTTTCAATATCCATACCTGGGGGTCCTTTCCCGTGGCATTGATTTTTGCCTGGAAGACCTATCTTGCTTACTTCAATAAACAGCTCCTGTACGGAAAAAGAAAATGGTTGGGCATGGCCTTGTTTCTGGCTTGGGTTTTTACCTGGCTTTCTGCGGCGACGAGTTACTATCTCCGCACTCAGCCCGACAACCTGCAACACCCGCCGCCGGTCTTCCTGCTCCCGTATGAGCTGCTTAGGCTGCAACTGGTCTTACCCTTTATAATCGGCGGCGTAATCGGCGCCCTCATCGTCAAAAAGGCCGGGACAACCATGAGCGAGACGAACGGAGAAAGAGAATAAATTGGTTAACCTGCCTTAGACTCATCTTTCAATTTATAAACATGATTCAAGGACTTAGTCTGGAAATGAACTGAGGCTGGCATCTGAAAATTAATTTCTA
>CALZHP010000045.1 GCA_945787325.1 uncultured Desulfobulbaceae bacterium | reverse complement strand
AGACCCTGTTGTGGGTCTAGATTCCGCCAGATTCGAACCTGATATATATCTACAAAATTGAAGGTCGTAAATTGATGTGTTGACGTAATATCAAACACTCCTGAATCAAATAGTGTATTTCCTGAACTGTCTAATCCAAAAACCTGTAATTGTGTTGCAAGATTTTCATCACGGTCTGGATGAACAAAGGACGCGCCTGTGAAAACAAAAGGTGTACTTCGCGAAATAGTCAAATTGTTAGATGAAGCAGTGGTACCGTCATCATTTGGAGGTGTAAAGCCATTGCTCAGGTATTGAGTTCCTGAGCTAGCGGCATTACCGTAATTAAGAAAATCTGTATTTCCGGCATTCCATTGGCTGTCCCAGTTAAAACCTCCATATAATAAATCTGGCATATTGCCAAGGCTCGTTGTCAAGGTTAAATCATCAAAATTTAAGACGGTTGCATGTGTTTGAGTTGAAAGTAATATAGAAATCACCAGGGGAAGTAAACAGACGCCAATTTTTTTCATTAAATTTTCCTTGAAATGAATTTTTAGAGGGGACAAATGCTTTAGTTTCGTTTTAGATTTCTTAGCAAAATGTATACCTTTTTCATAGATAAAATTTTATTCAAAATAACAATATTATATATTTTTGTTTGTCATAATGTTTATAGAAAAAATCGGAATTGTGGAAAAAAAACCGGAAAAAATATGTAAATAACAAGATGTATGAAAGTTAATTCAATATATTTTATTATACTTTATAAGTATATAATAATAAAGAATAAAATAAACAATAAACCCTTTGTATATACATTTTTTTAATTCTGGATTTTTGTTGAATAATAGCTATAGTCATACTGATGAATCGAGTAGATCTACATACACACACAACATATTCCGACGGCACCATGTCTCCTGGTGCCCTAGTCGATCTTGCCTGTAAAATTGGTTTAAAAGGCATTGCCATTACGGATCATGATACAATTGAAGGTGTTCCGGAAGCTCTCGAGCAAGGCAAAATATGCGGTATAGAAGTGTTATCCGGTATTGAAATAAGTTCATGGCACAGGGATATTCCAATGCATATCCTTGGTTACTATGTCAACCATGATGATCCGATATTGATATCCCGGCTGGAAAAGTTGCAGTTTGCACGACACACAAGAAACCTGGAAATACTTGAAAAACTTGATAAATTAAATATACATATCAACGCTGATGATATGCAATTGATGTCCGGCCAAGGTCAGTGCGGGAGACCGCATATTGCCAGACTACTGGTTGAGAAAGGATTTGTTGCCGATGTTGACGTGGCATTTGAAAAATACTTAAGAAAAGGAGCAGCTGCATATGCGGAAAGATTCAGGTATCCCGCAGATGAAGCCATCAGGATGATACGTGATGCAGGAGGTATTGCAGTTATAGCTCATCCTATAAACATTGACCCTTCGCTTAGAAAAACCCTTGGTCTTTTAAAAGAGCTTCAAGATGTAGGTCTTGCCGGGGTTGAAGTTTACTATCCAACCCATTCAATAAGGGCCATGAAAGGGTTAAAAAAAATTACAGAAGGTTTGGGGTTGATCATCACTGGTGGCAGTGATTTCCATGGTGATAAAAAAAATGGTATACCACTTGGAGGTGTTAAGCCATTTCTTGTACCTGAGTACCTGCTTCAGGAAATTAAAAAATTGAAAGAAAAGTATTAAGAATTCATTGATACTGTTGGAGAAATATGTATACGATTCTTGTTGTTGATGATGAACCTAATTATCTCGTTGTAATTTCTGAGCTTTTAAGAGAAGAGGGTTTTGAAGTTTTTACTGCTGAAAATGGCGAAGATGGGCTGAAAGCGGTACGGGAAAACGACCTTGATCTTGTCATAACCGATATGCAGATGCCTGGTATGAGTGGGCTTGATCTACTGAAATCATTAAAAGCTCATAGTAAAGATCTTCCTGTAATAATGATAACTGCGTTCGGTGAAGTTCAGAAAGCGGTAGAGGCCATGCAAAGCGGAGCTTTTAATTTCCTGACAAAACCGTTTAATAATGATGAACTTGTTGTCAATATAAGAAAAGCCATTGAGCATTATTCAATTATTAAGGAAAACCAGAGGCTGCGCAATGAAGTACGTTCCAGGTTCAGCTTTGCGAGTATAGTTGGAAAAAACGAAAGGATGCTGCAGATTTATCATCTCATTGAAAAAGTTGCTCCTACTACAGCATCTGTTCTTATTTCCGGAGAAAGCGGTACAGGAAAAGAGTTAGTCGCCCGAGCAATTCACCTTAACAGCCCTCGGGAAAATGCACCATTTATCACTGTGAATTGTGCCGCTTTGCCTGAAAATCTATTAGAAAGTGAACTTTTTGGTCATGAAAAGGGTGCTTTTACCGGAGCGGCATCTCTACGGAAAGGAAGATTCGAGCTTGCGGACAGCGGCACAATTTTTCTTGACGAAATTGGTGATATTCCGCTTGCGCTTCAATCGAAACTTTTACGTGTATTGCAGGAGAAGACTTTTGAAAGGGTTGGTGGTACCAAGACACTCACGGTTGATGTACGAGTTGTTGCTGCGACAAATAAGGACCTGAAAGATGAGGTTGAAAAAGGAAACTTCAGAGAGGACCTTTATTATCGTTTAAATGTCGTACAGGTTTATCTTCCTCCTCTGCGGGAGAGGATCGATGATCTCCCTCTGCTGACATCTCATTTCATAGATAAATATTCCAAAACTTTGAACAAGCCAAAACTGGAAGTTTCCAGCGAAGCAGTTCGTTTTCTAACAACCCTGCCCTGGGAAGGTAATGTAAGAGAGCTGGAAAATACTATTGAAAGGGCAGCTATACTTTGTGTCGATAATAGAATTGAGCCGGAAGATGTTCAACCTGTATCAATGCCAAATGAACAACCGGATCGCTGGAGTAATGAAATTGATTTTGATAGCTTAATACCTACAGGTGTTGATCTGCCTGATGTGTTAAATGGTATAGAAAAAAAGATGGTCCGGCGAGCATTGGAGACTGCTGACTATGTGCAGGCGAGGGCGGCAGAAAATCTGGGCATTACCAAAAGCCTTCTGCAATATAAGATGAAAAAATATGGTTTGCAGGTGAGAAAGGGTTAAAAGATTTGGTATTTACTTATCTTTGTTAAGTGTAAGGGGTTTTGCATCATTTCTCCCACCCCAGTTCAACTTATTCCTCAATATTTCAAAATATCCCTTTTTAGGGGAGCTAACCAGTAGTAGAGGTTTTTTTGCTGCTCTAACTTCAAGAAAATCATTTTCTTTCATATCCCATTCGTATCTTCCGTCTACAATTACTTTTACATCGCCGACCGGTCCGGCAAGCTTTGTTGAGAGCAAGAATTTGGGTGGCAAAAGAACAGGGCGGCTTTCCAACATAAATGGGCAAATTGGTGTAACCAGAATGCTTGGCAGGCCTGGTTGAACAATGGGGCCACCGGCAGAAAGATTATATGCTGTAGAGCCTGTAGGTGTTGAAAATATCAGGCCATCAGCCTTGTATGTAGTAATATATTCATCATCTGCCCACGTGCTGAGCTGAACGACCTGATCAATATTTCCTTTACTGATAACAACTTCATTGAGGGCATATGAATACTCAGTTGGATGATGGTCAGACATAAGCCGTGCCTTTAGCATCATCCTTTTTTCAATTATAACTGAACCGGAAATTATAGTTTCCAGTGCATCATACATTTCATCGACAGCGATTTCAGTGAGAAAACCAAGTCCACCAAGATTAACTCCTACAACAGGTATATCATAGCGGCTGGCTTCATTTGCAATGTGAAGAAGAGTTCCGTCGCCCCCCAGTATAACTAGGATATCAAGATCAGGAGTTACTTCATCTATGACAGTTTCGATTGATTTTTCATCAAACCAGTGAGACAGTTCACTGCTGATTTTTTTTGGCCGCGGAGACTCTTTTTTAAGGATGATGCCGGCTTTTTTGATTTTCATTGATAAACAGTATTTTTAAATTTAAATGAAAGGTATGGCTTAGTCAGACTTCCCAAGTTCCTCAGATCTTCTCGTTGCAGCTTCGACAGCATTCATTATGATGCCACTAAATCCTGCTGTCTCCAATTCATTAAGGCCGGCAATAGTTGTGCCGCCGGGCGAAGTAACCATAGCCCTAAGCTGTGCCGGATGTTCATGACTGTCTATTGCCAGTTTTACTGCACCAAGGACAGTCTGCATCACCAGGGTTTCAGTAACGTCTCTGGTAAGCCCAACCTTTAATCCGGCGTCAATCAGAGCTTCCAGGAAAGAAAACACATATGCAGGGCCGCTGCCGCTCAGTCCTGTAACAGCGTCCATATATTTTTCGTCTACGACGACGCTTTTGCCAACAGCATTAAAAATGGAAGACGCTTTTTGTATATCATCTTCAGTTGCATTAGCACCAGAGCTTATAGCGGAAGCAGCTTCGAGAACAAGGGCAGGAGTGTTCGGCATGACTCGTATAACCCGGCATTGATTGTTTGAAATTATATCTTCAATAAATTTGATAGATATACCAGCGGCAATAGATATAATCAGGTTGTTTTTAATTTTACCTCTTGATGCCAGAAGCACGTCATTCATGATCTGAGGTTTGACAGCAAGAATAACAATGTCGCATTTTTCCCATGCAGCGGTATCGTCTCCTGAAGCAACAACAGCGTATTTATTTGCCAAGTATTCGCACCTCGCCGAATCAGGCTCTGATACGATAATCTGATCGGATGAATAAACACCAGCTTGCAATATTCCCATAATCAGGGCTTCGCCCATTCTGCCCCCGCCAATAAACCCAACTTTACCATCTACAGACATATCTAAGAGTTGCTCCAGTATGATTTAACAAACAGTTATTTCTGATTAATTAAAATGATTTTAGTGAGTGTTTTTAAGCTTGTAAACAGAATATAAGTTTTTTTCTAGGGATAAGATAGATACAAGGAAATATTATTTTTCAAAATATCATTTGCCTAGATGATTTTTTACAAATCCCTGAAACGAATCTTCCATGACAAGTTCTACCGGCAGGGCATAGACAGGGGTTGGAGACTGAATGTTTTTCGGCAGCTTAACAAAATCTTTTTCTGTTGTAATAATTGCTTGTGCCCCGCAGTCTGCCGCCTTTTTAAATAACAACTCGAAATCATTACTGGTGTAATGATGATGGTCTGCAAAAATTATTGAGTCTACAATATCAAAATCGCATTCATCCAGTGATTTTAAGAATGACTGTGGTTTTGCAATACCGCAGAATGCTAACAAAGGCTGTTCCTTCAATTCATGTTGCAAAATCGAGTTATTATTTAGAGATAATAGTGGGTTATTATAACTATATTTCCCAGTAAATACAGGTATATTTGGAAAACACTTAATAAGGTTATCTTTAAACATTATTAAGTTCTCGTGCAGGTTAATATTTGCACCTGTTATCACAAAAGCATCGGCTCTTTCCAAAGCAGATAGAGGTTCTCTTAATTCACCGGCAGGAACAACCCAGCTGTTAAATAAAAAATCTTTATTGGCAAGGGACTGCGCGTTAAACAAAGCAAGGTTTAAATCACGATCGATAGCCAGATGTTGAAAGGCGTCATCCAGAATGAGTGTGTCTACGTTATAAGATTCAATGGCTTTTTGGCCTGTCAGAACTCTTTGCTTTCCTGTAAGCACTGGTATGCCGGGAAGAGATTCTGCAATTAACCGGGGCTCGTCTCCGCAAATTACTGCATCCAGATAAATTGTGCTGTTATCGGAAACAATATTAACCTCTTCATTGGCTTTTCCCTGATAGCCTCGACTAAGAACAGCAGGATTGGCACCCATATCACGAAGTAGTTTTGCCAGATAAATAACCATAGGGGTCTTACCGGTGCCACCCATGGTTAGATTTCCTACACTTATTACTCTTGCTGCAAGAGATTGATGATTAATGATGCCTTTTTTATAAAGAAAAGCACGCAATTTCATGATGCCGGCATAGAGGAGCGAAAACGGACGGCCCAGAAAGAAAAGAAAGTTTAATAAATCTGTTTTTTTAGATGCTTTGTTTACAGACATATATATTCAGTCGTTCAAAATTTTACTGACTAGTTCAACATGTTTTTTTGCAATACCTCGGTGCTGCTCAATAAGTTTTATGGCTTTTTCTACCTGAAGTGAAATTTTATCAGGATTAGAAAGTAATAAATCCGTCTTCTCAATAAATTCTTTTTTACCTTCGACGGTTATAGCACCGCCGCATTGAATAAGATCACTGGCGATCTCAGAAAAATCTTCCATGTTGGGCCCAAACAAAACAGCTTTTTGAAGAATGACAGCCTCAAGAGGATTATGCCCACCTTCCGGTACAAGGCTTCCTCCAATAAATGCTATGCTGCAAACATTATAGATATCTTTAAGCTCACCTATGGTGTTTAAAATCAACATATCATTGTTGCTGATGGAGTCACCGGTATTGTGATCGGTCCTCAGGCTGGCTGTATAATTATAACTTTGTGCAATTGATTGTATCTCACCTGCTCTGTTTATCTGCCTTGGTGCGATTACTAGATATAATTCGGGAAATTTGTTTTTCAGTACCCTGTAAGCGGAAATAATGATTTCCTCTTCTCCGCGATGGGTACTTCCTGCTACGATTATTACTTTTTTAGGGTCAATTTTAAAATGTTCAAACAGGTCTTTTTCTTCTGATGTTTTTGTGTTTACATCTGAAAGCATAGAATCATATTTGAGATTACCAAGAGTGAATACCTTACTTTCCGGTACTCCAATCTGTTGCAATCTCTCAGCATCTGCAACTGTCTGCATGGTAAGTGCATTGAATGAAGAAAACAGAGGTGCAAAAATTACGCGTAATTTTAAAAAATTGTTGTGGGACTTCTGAGAAAATCTGCCGTTTACCAGCAAGCTTCTAATTTTCTTTTTTCTTAATATATGAATAAAATTAGGCCAGAAATCTGTTTCTATCAAAACAAATAGATCGGGAGATAAATTCCTTATGAAACGGCAGACAACCCAGTAAACGTCGAAAGGAAAAGAAATAAAAATATCCACATAAGTTCCCAGTTCTTGCTCCGCCAGCTCTTCGCCTGTTTTAGTGGATGCAGAAAACAGGATAGTGCTTTGTGGATGTTCTTGGCGAAGTGCTTTGACAAGTGATAAAGAAGAAGTTACTTCACCTACTGAAAGAGCATGAACCCATATTGTAAGAGAATCATGACCTTTCTTTGCATTGGAAATTTCTTCGGCTATTTGGCGAAGTCCGAAGCCAAGACGTTTAGGGATTCTCCCTTTATATTTTGGAGAAAGAACAACAATTATAAGCAATAGCGGAAAAAGAACCACAAGGCTTATAAGTTGTAGGATGTTATAAACTAAGATCACAATTTGACTACCAGTTATAAAACTAAAAAATTTGCAAATACATCTATTAATGTATTTTTATTAGTTAACTCTGCGAATAAATAAAACATTTCCTGAAAAATTACACATGAATTTGATTTTAATCAGTATGAATGAAGTAGATTCTAATGGTTTCATTACGCTACAGGATAGAAGAAGTGAGCATATAATTAACATTCTTCAAGCAAATGTAGGAGATATTCTGAAAGTAGGGATCATTAATGGTGCCTTTGGTAAAGCGGAAGTAAGTGAACTAATCCAGGGACAACCCGGCAAGGTTGTGTTGCAAAAATTTTCTGCGGTTAAATCTGTTAAGATACCTTTAATTGATTTGATTCTTGCTATGCCTAGACCAATAATGCTTAAAAGGATACTGGGGCAGGCTGTAACATTGGGTGTGGGCAGGATTTTTCTTATTAATGCTAACAGAGTTGAAAAAAGCTTTTTTAACGCATCTTTACTGAAAAAAGAAAAATATATGCCGGTTATTTTGCAGGGGCTTGAACAAGCAATGGACACCAGGGTGCCAGAAATAACTATTCATAAACGTTTCAGACCTTTTGTTGAAGATACTGTCCCGGAAATATCAGATGAATATTCTATGAGTATTGTCGCTCATCCTGAAGCAAGTTGTCATTTGACAGACATTATGAAAAATGCTGGTGATGGTCGTATTCTTCTAGCTCTAGGTCCTGAAGGAGGGTGGGTAGATTTTGAAATTGATAAATTCAAAGAACAGGGTTTTCATATATGTAATATTGGTTCCCGGATTCTTCGAGTAGATACTTCGGTTACCGCTCTTCTGGCACAGGTAGAAATCCTGCGCCGATTTCAGGAGAAAAAACTAACTTGCTAATTTTTCTGATATTTTATTTGTAATTGTTTGCAGTTCATTCAGCTTTAGAGCATGTAGAGTCAATCCATAAATTAAGGCTCCAGTTACTATGCAAAAAAGGAGAGAGGCAATACTCTGAAAAACACCATTGTCAAAAAATACCCGAAGCTGATTGTTAATATAAAATACCCATCCACCCATTATCACAGCTGCAGTTAGTTCTTTCCCTTAACCAACAGCAATTTAACTGAGCGAATAACCTTCCAGCTTCTTGTAAAGAACAACACTTAAAAACAAAAAATTAATTATCATGGCGCATGATATGGAAAAGGCCAGTGCCATGTGCCCCATATGTTCTATGGTAAGAAGAATGATAACAATGTTCGCGATTACTGCCAGAAAACTTCCCATAACCGGATATCGGGTATTATCAAGAGTATAAAAAACAGGAACCATGATTTTTACACTGGAATACGCAAAAAGACCTATTGCATAAAATGTTAGTGCCTCTGCGGTTTTAACTGTAGCGTAGGCATCGAATTTACCGTATTGAAAAATCACTCTGACGATGGGTTCTGCAAGAATGATCAGCCCAATTGTAGATGGGATAGTGAGACAAAAAGCGATGGTCAGAGATGATGTAAATGTTTCTTTCATTTTGAGCAGATTGTTCTTTGCGGCATATTTTGCGATAACAGGAAGAGTGGCAATTGAAACGGCTACACCGAAAACCCCAAGGGGAAACTGAAACAGACGAAAAGCATAATTTAGCCAGGACAGGCTGCCCTGCTCGAGTGATGACGCAAAGAAGTTATTTACAAAAATATTTATTTGCATTGCAGCAAGGCCGAATATAGCTGGGACCATTAGTTTGAGAATTCTCTGCAGGCCTGGATCTTTCAAGTTGAAGTTTGGTTGAAAGGAAAAACCTGTTTTGTAAAGAGTTGGTAATTGTCCTGAGAATTGCAGCAAACCACCTATCAGAGTTCCTATTGCCATGCCAACTATTGCCGGTTGACCAAATTTCGGAACAATAAGAGACAGACTGACGCCGCCGATTATAGAGCCAAGATTGAAAAAACTCGAGGCCATCGAAGGTATAAAGAAACGTCCCCTGGTATTTAATATTCCCATTACGACAGAAGAAAGTGATATGAAAACCAGGAACGGAAACATGATGACGGTCAGCTTCCTTGTCAGGTCTACCTTGCCGGGTATCTGTTCAAAACCAGTTTCCACCAGCAAAACTACAAGTGGTTTGGCAAAAATCATACCTACAAGTGTTATAGCACTCAGCAGTATAGTAAGGAAGACGAGAATATTGCCTACCAGCTGCAGGGTAGCCTCTTTTCCCTTATTGGTATCGTAGTCTGAAAAAACAGTTACAAAGGCTGCGCTTAAAGCTCCTTCTCCAAATAAATCTCTGAGCAGATTAGGTATTCTGAAGGCGACAACAAAAGAATCATAGGCAAATCCTGCCCCGAAAAGAACTGCAAAAGCCTGCTCTCTGATGAGGCCGAGAACACGGCTACACATCACTGCTACACTGACTGTACCTGCAGATCGTGCAATTTTTCACTTTTCTTTAGAGGGTGATTCCATAGCTACTGTAATTGAATGAAAGGTACTGCGATTGCTATAGGATTATTACTGTTCATACTGAGCATAAAATATAGTCAAATTGCTAAGGTGTTTGTGTGGAAACTAACTTATAATTTACGGCAACTTAACAGGGTTGTATGAAGATGACAATGTTCTTCCTTGACTTTGTTGCGAGCTTATGAATACTATGGATTTCGTTTTGCGAAGTGTGATGTAGCAGTGCATATACCTCGAAAAAGCATTTAGTTGCTTTGTCTATAATAGGAATTGACAGTTAGCAATTGACAAACGAAACCGGAGGAGTACATGCAGGACATTAAACTTTTAAGAAATTTAGCAATTTTTGGGCATGGACAGTGTGGTAAAACTTCCCTTGCAGAAGCACTGTTATTTACCTCGGGAAAAAGTGATCGTTTAGGTAAGGTAGATGACGGGTCCTCCGTCATGGATTTTGAATCTGAAGAAATCAAAAGACATATCACCATCAGTTCTTCCTTTAATCAGCTTCCCTGGAAAAAACATAATATTTATCTTATTGATACCCCAGGTGATGATAATTTCATTACCGAGACCATGTTTGCTTCTCATGTAGCCGATAGCGCCATTTTTATTATAGGTGCTGTTTTAGGAGTCAAATCCCAGACGGAAAAAATTGCGGAATTTGTTCATGAGAAAAAACTGCCTACCATTATTTTTATTAATAAAATGGATAGGGAGCGTGCAGATTTTGATAAAGTTTTAGATGGAATCAATAATTCTCTACCATTCAAACCTGCAATTACACATCTTCCGATAGGTGCTGAGGATAATTTCAAGGGTGTTGTTGACCTTGTAAGCCAGAAAGCATACATGTTTGCAACCGATGGTTCAGGAAAAGTGAATGCTGCAGATATTCCTGAAGATATGGCTGACTCGGTAAGTATGTATCGAGAAAACCTTATGGAGCAAGTTGCTGAGGTTGATGATGACCTTATAGAGAGATTTCTTGAAGAAGGAGAATTATCTGAAAGCGAACTCAAAGATGGTCTTAAGATGGGGGTTGCTTCCGGGAGCATTTGCCCGATTTGTGTTGGATCAGCCACTTCTAATTATGGAACAGAACTCCTTTTAAATATGATTGTTGATTTATTGCCGTCACCCGCTGAACGTCCGGCAAGTGTTGGAACTAACCCGAAAAGTGGTGATATGGTCGAGAGAAAACCACTTGCCGAGGAACCATTTTCTGCTCTTGTTTTTAAGACTATGGCCGATCCCTATGCCGGTCGTCTGACGATATTTAAAATTTTATCTGGAACGCTTTCGGGAGACTCATTTTATAATTCCACTAAAGAGACATCCGAAAGATTTGGTCAGCTTTTTATTATGGAAGGTAAAGGCCAAAAGCCTGTTGATAGTGTTGGGCCCGGTATGTTTGCCGCTGTAGCCAAACTTAAGGAAACAACCACAGGTGATACACTTTGTGTTGAGAATGTTCCTGTCATTTATGATCCCCCAACACCTGTTGAGCCGGTTATGTCTTTTGCAGTTAAAGCTAAAAAAGGTGATGAAGAAAAACTGTTTTCTTCCATAACCAAGATGCTTGATGAAGATTTAACTTTAAAACTCACCAGGGAACAACAGACACATGAAATACTTATTTCTGGTGTAGGTCAAGTTCACCTGGAAGTTATTGGGGAGAAAATTAAACGAAAATTTGGCGTAGAACTAGATCTGCATTTACCAAAAATACCATATAAAGAAACTTTAAAAGGAAAAGCTCGAGTCCAAGGTAAACACAAGAAACAGAGCGGGGGGCGTGGACAATTTGCTGATACCTGGATTGAAATTGAGCCTTTAGGTCGTAGCGGAGGCTTCGAATTTCAGGATAAGATTGTTGGTGGAGCTATCCCCAGGCAATTTATTCCTGCTGTTGAAAAAGGAATTATCGATGCAATGGAAAAAGGTGTAATTGCCGGTTATCCGATGGTCGATGTAAAAATTGCCTTGGTTGACGGTTCTTTTCATGCCGTTGATTCTTCGGAAATGGCTTTTAAAATTGCAGGTTCTCTGGCCTTCAAAAAAGCGGCAGCCGAGGCAAAACCTGTTCTGTTGGAACCAATTATGAATGTCTCTGTTAAAATCCCTGAAGATTGTGTCGGTGATATCATGGGGGACCTGAACAGCCGTCGCGGAAAGGTTATGGGTATGGACTCTGAAGCCAGGTGTGAGGTTATAAACGCACAAGTTCCTATGGCGGAAATTCAGCAGTATTCAGCTGACCTGACGTCAATGACAGGTGGAAGGGGCAATTTCGCGGTTAATTTTTCACACTATGAAGAGGTTCCTTCGCAGCTAGCAGAAAAAATTATAGAATCTGCCAAGAATAACTGAAAAATTTGATTGAAATATTCGCTAATATTGTTTTTGTGATTATCAATCTATTTAGAATAATTTAACTGACAGGTTGCTATGGGAGAAGAATTCGATTTTGTATATTCTTGTGGAGTGCTGACGATCAGTGATAAAGGCTCACAGGGTGAAAGGGAAGATACCAGCGGGGAGCAATTGAAAAAAATACTCCGCGACAAGGGCTTCGAAGTTGCTGCTTACCAGATAGTACCCGACGAGAAAGAAACAATAAGTTCAGGGCTTATTCACTGGGTTGACCAGCGCTATATTGATATGATCATTACCACAGGGGGGACCGGACCTGCCCCATCTGATGTTACTCCTGAAGCAACCAGGGAGGTTATTGAAAAGGAATTGCCGGGATTAAGTGAGGCGATGAGGATGAAATGCTTTGAAAAAACTCCTCATGCTATTCTTTCCCGGGGTATTGCCGGAATAAGAAAAAAGAGCCTGATCATTAATCTCCCAGGCAGCGCTAAAGGCGCATCTGAAAATCTTGAGGTTATACTTCCAGTATTATCCCACGCTTTATATAAAATTAAAGGTGGAGAAGGGGACTGCGGAGAATAATTTAGCTTACTCTATAATGATTTGCTCAGAGTTTTTCTTTTTGGGGCGCGCTTTAATTTCGCCGATCAGATAAGGGGATTCTCCCAGCGCTGAAAGTTGCTGCATCACATCTTCCACCAGCTTTCCATCTATAATAACGACCATTCCTATACCCATGTTAAAGATGCGATACATCTCTTCTTGAGGAACTTTTCCGTTCTTTTGTAGAAATTCGAAAACAGGAGGTATGGTCCAGCTTCCTTTTTTTATAACAGCTCGACTTCCTTTGGGCAGGATCCTGGGTACGTTATCAATCAGACCCCCACCGGTGATATGAACAAGTCCTTTAACTTTAAAGTTTTTGTTCAGGTTCAGAAGGGACTCACTGTATATTCTTGTCGGCTTAAGGAGCTCTTCTCCAATATTACATCCTAGTTCTTCAACGTAGTCATCAACTTTTAAACCAAGATCATCAAAACAAATTTTTCTTACCAGAGAATATCCATTGCTATGTACTCCAGAAGAGGCCAAGCCAATCAGTTTATCGCCAACCTTTATTTCGGAACCGTCAATTATTTTATCACGCTCAGCGATACCTACTACAAAACCTGCAAGATCGTAGTCTCCTTCGGCATAGAGACCGGGCATTTCTGCTGTTTCCCCACCAATGAGTGAACATTGTGACTGTTTGCATCCCTCAGCTATACCTTTAACGACATCAGTTGCAACTTTGGTGTCGAGTTTGCCTACCGAGAAATAGTCGAGGAAAAAGAGAGGTTTTGCACCACCGACAGCAATGTCGTTTACACACATGGCAACAAGGTCGATTCCAATAGTATCATGAACATTGCAATGCTTTGCTATATTGAGTTTGGTGCCAACACCATCTGTAGAAGATACCAGAACGGGGTCAGAGAACTGGTCGGAACCGATAGCAAATAGTCCGCTGAATCCTCCAATGTCAGTGAGGACACCTCGTTTGTATGTTTCGGATACTATATTTTTTATGGCAGATATAAATTCGTTACCTTTATCAATATTTACGCCTGCCTCTGTGTATTTTGAGCTACCGGTTTTATTCATAATTTTTAAAATTTCGTGGGTGTAGAGAAAAAAAATTACGAACCAACATAAATGACCGGTTCGTAAAAATAATTAAAGAGGGTAGTTATATTATTTAATTTTAGACTGTGTTTTTGTCAATTCTTTTTCTTTTAAGAAGTAAATGAAAAAAACTGTTTATGGGTAATATCTGGGAAAAAATAATTCAATAAATGAATATATATTCATTATTTGTTTGCTTTAAGATGCATTTGATCTATCGTTTTTTTTTATTAAAAATATTTTATTTTAAATTATTACAAAATGCCAACTGGTTAGGATGTTGAAAAAGCATTGTTCAATGAGTAGGATGATTATTTAATGAAATTACTAGTTACATTGATAGGTCTTGTTTTTATTCTGGAAGGGCTGCCATATGTGACCTTTCCTGAAAAGATGAGGGAATGGTTTAAACGGCTTATAGAAATGACGACCGCTCAGCTAAGGATGGTCGGATTATTAGCAATGATCTTAGGTTTTATAATATGTTATATTGCACAACAGACGAACCTGCTAGATTAAATCTAAAAAAATCTACGACATTCCTATTGAGTAATTTTACTTTTTATTAAAACGACCAACCTGGAGATAAAACGTAATGAAAAGTTTTGTAAAACTGATTGTGATATTATCAATAATGGTTATTGGTGTTTTTTCTTCAAGATTAGGAAGTGCTTCTGATACAACTATCAAGTTGGGTGTTGCCGGAGCTCATAGTGGAGACCTAGCATCCTATGGTATTCCAACAGTGAGGGCTGCCAAGTTTGTTGTAAAAGATATTAACGAAAAGGGTGGAATTCTTGGCAAGAAAGTTGAGCTTCTTATTGAAGATGATGTCTGTAAGCCTGAAATGGCAACAAATACCGCCACTAAACTTATTTCCGAGGGAGTCCATCTGGTTGTTGGGCATATATGTAGCGGAGCGACAAAGGCCGCCATGGGGATCTATAACAACTCCAATATAATTGCTATGTCTCCTTCCGCAACCAATCCTGACTTGACTCACAGCGGTGATTACCCCAATTTTTACAGGACAATAGCTTCTGATGATGCTCAAGCGAGGCTTGAAGTGGATTTTGCACTCGATATTCTTAAGTTGAAAAAAATTGCTGTAATACATGATAAACAAGATTATGGCAAAGGACTGGCCGAGTTCGCCAAAAATTTTCTGGAAAAAAGTGGTAGGGCAGAGGTGGTACTTTATGAAGGTATAACAGCAGGTGCAGTAGATTACTCAGCCATTGTTCAAAAAATAAAACGTTCAAAAGCAGATGGCATTATATACGGCGGTTATCATCCGGAGGCATCTAAAATAGTCATGCAGATGCGGAAAAAGCGGATGAAAACTATTTTCATATCAGATGATGGGGTAAAGGATGATACCTTTTTAAAAGTAGCCGGTAAATATGCTGAAGGTGTGTATGCTACAGGACCAAAAGATGTTTCAACAAATACTATTGCAGTTGCTGCTACCGAGGCGCATCGTAAAGAATATGGAAAAGAACCTGGAGCCTTTTACTTAAATGCGTATGCGGCCACGCAAGCGTTACTTAATGCTATTCAAAAATCAGGATCAATTAATTATGCTGATCTCTCAAAAGCATTAAAAACAGAGTATGTAGAAACTCCACTTGGAAGCATAAGTTTTGACGATAAAGGCGACGCTATCGGCGTAGGTTTTTCAATGTATCAGGTACAGAATGGTGTATATGTAGAAGTAAAATAACAGGTCTGCCTTATGCTATATTTAAGTGAATTATGTTCATTCTATTTATGCTACAGTTTTAATCAATAGCTCAAGAAGATATTCATGGAATACTTTCTTGAATTACTATTGGGTGGCCTGACTCGTGGCAGTATATACGCATTAATAGCCCTTGGATATACAATGGTCTATGGTATCATTGGGCTGATAAATTTTGCGCACGGTGAAATTTACATGATAGGCGCATTTACCGCCCTGATAATTGCCAGCGTTCTGACAATTCTGGGCTTTAATCACTTATCAATACTTGTTCTTGCTTCCCTTGTAGCTGTAATCTACTCTGCCGCGTATGGCTTCACTGTTGAAAAGGTAGCCTATAAACCATTGCGTTCTGCACCGCGCCTTTCACCCCTTATCAGTGCAATTGGTATGTCAATATTTCTTCAGAATTATGTGCTGCTTGCACAAACTTCAGACTTTATGCCGTTTCCAAATCTTATTCCTGATTTTGACTTTATGGAACCATATGCGCATGTCATAGGTTCATCTGAGCTTGTTATTCTTTTGACAACGGCTGCTGTAATGATGCTTCTGACAGTTTTGATTAAGTTTACCAAAATTGGCAAAGCAATGAGGGCAACCGCCCAGGATAAAAGCATGGCTATGCTGGTGGGTGTAAATATTGATCGAGTAATATCTGTTACTTTCATTATTGGTTCTTCGCTGGCTGCAATTGGAGGCATTCTTGTTGCCTCTCATATTGGACAGATAAATTTTTATATTGGTTTTTTAGCAGGTATCAAAGCATTTACCGCCGCTGTATTGGGAGGTATAGGCAGCATACCTGGCGCTGTTCTCGGTGGTATTGTATTGGGGTGCACAGAAAGCTTTGCAACAGGATACGTTTCCAGTGACTACGAAGATGTATTTGCTTTCACTCTGCTTGTTCTAATTCTGATATTCAGACCGGCAGGAATACTTGGCAGATCGACAACTGAGAAGGTATGAGCAGCTTTTATCAATTTTTGAATTTTACTTCAAGGTATATTTACTAACAACCAGCCTAACAAATAGTAATCTGATTAATGAAGTTGCTAACCTCATTCAAAAAGTCCTTTCTTGTGTCAATCTGGTTTATGTTTCTTACCTTCCCGATAATGGTAATTCGCGTTAATCCAATAGAAGAAATAATTGAATGGCGATGGTGGAATATGCTTCTTGTTGGTGGCTGCAGTTTTGTTCTTTCTCTTTTGGGACGTTACTTTCTTGAAAAAAAAGAGCTGATGGCCAAGCGTGTCGCAGATTCAGGAGTTATAGCAACTACTTTTAAAAAGCGTTTATTTGAGCAGCGAGCATTTGCTGTTCCAATACTGATAATTATATCTTTTGCAGCAATAATTTTTCCTTTCATTTTTTCTACATACCAGACAAGTATTATGACTACGGCTCTGATTTATGTTGTATTAGGATTGGGCCTGAACATCGTTGTTGGTTTGGCTGGTTTGCTTGATCTTGGATATGTGGCTTTTTATGCGGTTGGTGCATACAGTTATGCTCTTCTGAATTACCATTTCGGGATGGGATTCTGGGCTGTGTTGCCAATTGGAGCTGGTCTTGGTGCAGTGTTTGGACTTCTTTTGGGTTTCCCCGTTTTGCGATTGCGGGGCGACTATCTTGCCATTGTAACCCTCGGCTTTGGCGAAATCATCAGGTTGATCCTAGAAAATTGGAATGATTTCTCACAAGGTCCGAGTGGAATTGCTAATATATCAAGACCTTCATTGTTTGGAACCCAATTAGGCCTGGAAGCAAATACCGTATACTTATATTTTATAATGATAGGCTTCATGATATTTACAATTTTCGTAGTAAACAGATTGCAGAACTCTCGCATTGGTAGAGCCTGGATAGCGCTACGTGAAGATGAAATTGCCTGTCAGGCAATGGGAATCGATAAAACACGGACTAAGCTTAATGCTTTTGCCCTTGGTGCAACCTGGGCAGGAATGATGGGTGTTGTTTTTGCAGCAAAGACAACATTTATTAATCCGGCGAGTTTTACATTTCTTGAATCGGCAATCATTCTTTCAATCGTTGTAATGGGAGGAATGGGATCAATTGTCGGAGTTATAGTAGCGGCTTTTATTCTTATCCTCCTTCCCGAATACCTCAGGGCCTTTTCAGACTACAGGATGCTGCTTTTTGGGTGTATTATGGTGGTGATGATGGTTTTTCGACCGCAGGGAATCATCAGTAATGTCAGGCGCACTTATAGATATGGGAACAATAAGGGTCAGGATATTAACCATCGGGAAACAGAAGAGGTATAAATGAATGTCTCTTCTTAATGTTACAAACTTGACCATGGATTTTGGTGGACTGCGGGCCCTGGATAATATCAACATTACAGTTCATGAAAATGAAATCGTAGCCATTATTGGACCAAACGGTGCTGGGAAGACAACCTTTTTCAACTGTATTACAGGAATGTATACCCCGACATCAGGTGATATATTAGTAAACGGTACAGGAGGTAAAACCCATAGGATTAATGGTTTAAAGCCCAACAAAGTTACAGAAAAAGGCCTGGCTAGAACATTCCAGAATATTCGTCTTTTCCCTGATATGACTGTACTTGAAAATGTTATGATCGGTAAACATTGCCGGACAAAGGCTAGCGTTATCGGTGCCGTTTTTCGTGGGAGCGAAACTGTACAGGAAGAGTATGAAATTGTTGAATCTAGTTATGAGCTATTACGCAAGGTTGGTCTTGAAAACTCTGTAAATAATTTGGCTAAAAATCTGGCTTATGGTGAACAACGGCGCCTTGAAATTGCTCGAGCATTGGCAACTGAGCCGGTTCTGCTGCTTCTGGATGAACCTGCCGCCGGAATGAATCCTCATGAAACCAAGGAACTGGATGAGCTAATAGTAAGGATTCGGGATGAAGAAAATATTGCTATTCTCCTGATAGAACATGATATGAAGCTTGTTATGAGCTTATCGGACAAGATAGTAGTGATGGATTATGGCAAACAGATTGCTCAGGGAACCCCGACGGAAATTCAGAATAACCCGGAAGTGATTAAGGCATATCTGGGGGAAGATTTTGCTTGAGCTGAAGAATATTGAAACATTTTACGGAAATATCCAGGCATTAAGGGATATTTCTATTCATATTGAAAAACGAGAAATAATTTCTTTGATTGGTGCAAATGGCGCCGGCAAAACGACAACTCTTATGTCAATATGCGGTCTGGTTCCAGCCAGGTTCGGAAAAATAACATTTATGGGTGAGCCAATAAACGGTTTAAGCCCGGATAAGATTGTGTCATTTGGTATATCCCAAGTGCCGGAAGGAAGGAGAATTTTCCCCCAGCTTACCGTCCTGGAAAATCTCGATATGGGGGCCTATCTTCGCAATGATAAATCTCAAATAAATGAAGACTTGGAATATGTCTATGAACTATTCCCGATACTTGCAGAAAGGCGTCATCAGCAAGGAGGGACCTTGAGTGGAGGCGAACAGCAGATGTTAGCGATATCCAGGGCTATAATGGCCAGGCCCAGGTTACTTTTGCTCGATGAACCTTCATTAGGTTTGGCACCGCTTGTTGTTAAGCAGATATTTGGGATAATCAAAAAAATAAATTCTGAACAGAAAACAACAATCTTTCTGGTAGAGCAGAATGCATATCAAGCCCTCAAAGTTTCAAATCGTGGGTACGTCATGGAAAATGGATGCATTACAATGACCGACACAGGTGCAAATCTTCTCAAGAATCCTGATGTAAAGCAAGCATATCTGGGAATATAATATTCAGTTAACTACTTATGTCTGATTATAATGTAATGATAATAGCCGGAGAGGCTTCGGGTGATTTGCACGGTGCACGCCTTGCCGATGCATTTAAGAAATTATCTCCCGGAATTGAAATCTGTGGCATGGGTGGGAATGAAATGGCGAATGCCGGCGTGGAGCTTCTCTGCGATATTTCCAGAGTTTCTGTTATGGGGATAACAGAAGTTTTCGGGCGTTTTTTTGATATTCTGAAAGCCCTGAAAACCCTTAAAAAAATGCTGCACAGTAAACCACCCGATCTAGTAATTCTCATCGATTTTCCCGATTTTAACCTAATAATGGCATCCAAAGCGAAACGCCTGAATATACCTGTATTTTATTATATTAGTCCTAAGGTATGGGCGTGGCGCACCGGCCGCGTTAAAAAAATAAGAAAACTTGTCGACCAGATGGCGGTCATTCTTCCTTTTGAGCAGGAGTTTTACTGGAAACATGGAATGGCAGTGGATTTTGTAGGGAACCCGCTACTGGATTCTGTGAAAACTTCATTAACAAAACAGGAATTCCTTGATAAACACGGCATTGATAAAGAGAAAACAATTGTTGGAATATTGCCCGGCAGCAGGAAACAGGAAATTCGATCTCTTCTGCCCATATTTCTTGAGGCTTCTGAAAGAATAGTACAGGAACACAAGAACACGGTTTTTTTAATGCCATTGGCTTCAACATTGTCAATTGCCGATCTCGAGGAAAACGGTATTGATGATTCAAAACTTGATATAAGAATTATCAGCGAAGAACAGTATAATCTTATGGCTTCCTGTGATGCAGTGATGGCTGCCTCCGGGACTGTAACGCTTGAGTTGGCTATATTAGACGTACCAATGGTCGTTTCCTACAGGTTCTCTCCTGTAACCTATTTTCTCGCAAAGCGTTTTGTAAAAGTCCGTTTCGCTTCCCTTGTCAACCTGGTTGTAGGGTATGAAGTTGTACCGGAATTACTTCACGAGAACGCGACTGCGGAAAAAATTGCTAATGCTGTTTTGAAACTGCTGAAAGATAAAGATACTGAAAAGATTATGCGTAATCAACTTGCAGACGTCAGGAAGCGATTAGGCAATCCTGGAGCTTCGGAGCGAACGGCACGCCTTGCTCTCAAATTGATAACCGACATGAATTTAAAGGGTAAATGAATTTTTCGGTGGTTTTTAATGGATGATCATACTGTTCACATTCCCATTGATGGAACACTGGACCTGCACACATTTTCCCCCAAAGATATAAAACATCTGGTGCCGGATTACCTGGAAGAATGCAGTAATAAAGGAATCTACCAAGTTCGTATTATTCATGGGAAGGGTAAGGGAGTTTTGCGAAGAACTGTTCACTCAATATTGGAAAAGCTTCCCATGGTAAAACGGTTTTTGTTAGCTGGTGAAGATGGTGGGAGTTGGGGGGCAACTATTGTTTATCTGTATGAAAAGAAATAATTGAAATTTCTTAGTAAAAATTTATTTATTCCAATCGGATGTTGTCAATATAAAGGGTTCTCTTATCTGGCGGGTCGACCATAAAAAGGATAACATTTTCTATTCTTTTTAAGTTTAATAGCCTTTCTGTACCAGGCGTATAGAGTTCGTTTAATTTAATCGTAATAGTGTTTTTTCCAGGCAGGATTTCAATTCCTTTATTGAAGCGATCAATAAAAGGGGGATTTTCAGGTTTATCATCTATCCTAATATTGAATTTTAAAAGTTCGCTTTGTGGGTTAAAAATATCAAAAGCTAGTACACTACTAAATGACCAATTTTTATTAAAACCCTTGAGATTGAATCCTGGATAAATATCACCCATTATTCCTTGTGCCGGATACATCTCGACTTTAAGGCTTTTTGTGCCGCTTGTTGCGTGGGAACCTGAAAGCGAAAAAAGTGTGCCACATTTCCAAGATAGAGAATCAAGTTCACTTTCTGTTTCAAAATCATATGATAGCTGTGGTTTCTTGTCACATCCGATAAGAATAATAATGCTTGTGACAAAAAAAAGAATAAACTTTTTATAAGAAAAATTTACTGATTTTGTGGTGTGTATCATAAAAAATATAATTTATTCACTCAGAAAAACTAAACTCAACAATTTCGGGCTTAACACCTAGCCTTATAGGTATATCTGACGTGCCAATACCACTTGTAACATAGAGCATTTTGTTTCCTTCTTTATAAAAACCGTACATGTGGTCAGGGTCTGTTTTTCGTTTTAATAATTTCCAAAAAATATTTGGGAGAAGTATTTGCCCTCCATGTGTGTCTCCGGAAAGAACCAGAACGTGTTTTTGAGGGTCTATAGCATTGTAAACTTCAGAACTGTGACTTAAAATAATAGTTGGAATGTTGTCCGGAATAATATTATGCAGTTTTTCATAAATAATTTGATTTTTTGAGCTGTCTAAGCCAAACACAAAGACTTTTCTATTATTAGTTGTAATTGTTTCTCCAGTGTTTTTAAGAAAATTAACATTCTGAAAAGCAGGACGACCAAAGCTCATTGATTCATGACAAAAAATACAGGAACTTCTAGCATTGCTATAATCTGAATCACCCATAACAGCATAAACACCTAATGGTGCTTCAAGCATTGCAAGGAAGTTAGTAGCATTTTTGTAAGTTTTATCGTCTTTTGTCCATTTTACGTAATCTCCGGTGAGAAAAATTATATCGGGTTTGCTCTTACTTATAGTTTTGAGTACTTGGGTAGAATGTGAGTCAATACTGTTGCCAATGTGAATATCGCTTATGTGGATAGCTTTAATGCCAGATAAAAATGTTCCAAACTCTTTGCTGTTCATTATATAAGTTCTCTTGATGATTCTTTGTGAATCAATAAATAGAATACTTGCAATCGAAACAACTATAATGAACACGGATATTGCAAATATGTTTCTTTTATTTATTAGTTTGTGAATAAATCTTATTGTCATTTTTCAAATTTCGTGGGAAACAGGAAACAGTGATTTTTATAAGTGATATGATCCCGAATATATTTTTATTTTAATATAATTATTTGCCTAATGGCGATGCCTGATTAAGTATAAATTTGGCCAAAAGTGAAAACATTGTTTACCGTAACTGGCAACACAGTTTTCTTATTTATAAATCCTAATATACTTAATGTTTCATATATATTCCTCAAAATACTTAGGGAATTCTTGCATATAGAATTTAATCAATTACTTTTTAAAACTGCAATATCTTAAAGTTGTTTGTGGCATTTTTCTTGCTTAAGTTACAAGTAGTATTTTTTAAACATATAATAAGTAAATCCTGAAAAAGGCAAACTACCAGAAAGGTAGGTCGCAAAGCTTCCGACCTAAGTCTTTATAAGTTTTAACAAAGAAAGGGCAGCGGGGTTACCGAAAGATTGGATCAAGTATCATTTCTATATTATTTTAATTCAAACAATTATTAAATATAAAAGGTTCTGCCATGATTCGTGTAACTAAAAATATAAACAAATTGCTCATGACAAAATTATCACCAATTTTCCTTGCTGGTGTATTTATAATGGTTTCTAGCGTATCCGCATTTGCAGCCCAAATTTCATTATCCTGGGCACCGAACACAGAAGCCGACCTTGCTGGTTACAAAATTTATTATGGTACTAGCAGTGGTGTCTATGAAGCACCCATAGTAGTCGGCAATGAAACAACAAGTTATATTCTAACTGGTTTTGTAGAAGGTCAGACATATTATTTAGCTTTGAAAGCTTTCGATTTAGGTGGTAATGAAAGTGCATTCTCCAGTGAAATAATAAAACAAGCTATAACAGTAGCAGTTATCCCAGGAGATATAGATGGCAATGGAATAATTGAAATGGCCGATTTAAGAATGTTGCAAGACATAATTGCTGAAAGAAGGCAACCCACA
>CALZHP010000044.1 GCA_945787325.1 uncultured Desulfobulbaceae bacterium | reverse complement strand
CCTTCAAAGCCTCCGGCCATTGCCCAAGTGACCTAAAAGATCCACCAAGGTTAGCATGATATACTGCTTTGATGTAATCGAGTTCCGTCGCTTTCTGGTAGTAGGGGATAGACTCCTTGTCCCTTTTGGATTTAACAAAAAAGTTCCCAATTTGATTATAGATAATAGCCTTCTTCTCAGGCTCATTCTTAAGGTCTTCTGTTGATTCAAAAAACTGCTCAAATTCCTCCAGTCTTCCTGCATTGAAAAAGGCTTCGGCAAGATATTCGTAGTAATAATCCAATCCGCTGGGATCATTTGGACTGTCTCTCCTTAATTCAACCGCTTTCGTGTGATGTTTAATCGCTACATCCCACTGATCTAGTTTTCCTCTTGCTACCCCAAGGTTGCTTTCAAAAATAGGATTCTCTTTATCAATTTTTATCGCTTTTTCTGTATAAGGAATAGCTTCTTTAAATCGATTCACACCAGCAAAAAAACCTCCAATCCGGTTGTATATTAAAGCCTTCTTCGCTGGTTCATCCACAAAATCTCCGGAAGCCTCAAAGAGTTGCTCAAATTCCTCTAGTTTATTGGCGTTGAAGTACGCCTCGGCAAGAAATTCATAATAGTAATCCAGGTCAAATGGGCTATCAGGGGTTATTCTTCTCAGTTCAACAGCTTTGGCCGAATACTCGACCATTTTGTCCCATCTTTCTAAATTTCCATACGCTCTACCCAGGTTACATGAATAAATTGGCCTGGGGTCTAGGGAAAGTGCTCTTTCATAATTGGGGATGGCTTCATTGTCTTTGGCCACCTCGAAGTAAAGATTGCCAATCTGGTTATATATTATTGCCTCCTTTTCAGGCTCATCCTCAAAATCTCCGGATTCCTCAAAGAGTTGTTCAAACTCATCGAGCCGTCCGGCTTTGAAGTAAGCCTCTACAAGTAATCCATAGTAGAAGTCTAATCCGCTGGGGTCATCCGGTGTGCTCCTCCTCAATTCAACTGCTTTACTGCAGTGCTCTATCATTTCTTCATACTTACCTAAATCCCCATATGCCTTTCCAAGTGCGTATTCGTCTAATGGTTGGTTATCAAGTCTTGTTGCCTCTGTAAAAGCTGTTATAGCCTCCTCCCACCGCTCTAACAATAAATAAGAAGTGCCTATGTTTGAGTGATATAGGGCCACGGAGGGATCGTTTTCAATAGCGGCCATGTAATGTGGTACCGACTCCTCATATTTTTCATTTTCATAATAACTGTATCCTAATGCGTTATGATATCCTGCATTATGAGGATCTATCTTAACGGCTTCTTGATACTCCTTCAAAGCCTCCGGCCATTGCCCAAGTGACCTAAAAGATCCACCAAGGTTAGCATGATATACTGCTTTGATGTAATCGAGTTCCGTCGCTTTCTGGTAGTAGGGGATAGACTCCCTGAAACTTTTGGATGCAACAAACAAATTCCCTATCCGGTTATAGATGATAGCCTTCTTCTCAGGCTCATTCGTAAAGTCTTTAGTTGATTCAAAAAGTTGTTCAAACTCTTGAAGTTTCTGGTCATTAAAGTAGGCCTCGACAAGAAACTCATAAAAGTAATCCAGTTCATATGGGCTGGCAGGGGTAATTCTTCTCAATTCAACAGCCCTGGTAGAGTACTCAACCATTTTGTCCCATCTTTCTATGTTGCCATATGCCCTGCCCATGTTACATGCATAGATTGGCTTGGGGTCTAAAGAAAGTGCTCTTTCATAGTAGGGAATGGCTTCTTTGTCTTTGGCTGCTTCAAAGAAAAGATTACCAATCCTGTTATATACTAACGCCTTATTTTGAGGCTCATTTTCAAAATCATCTGTTGAATCAAAGAATTTCTCAAATTCCTCAAGTTTGTTGGCTTTAAAGTAAGCCTCAGCAAGAAATTCATAGTAATAGTTGAGTTCGTTGGGATCTTTTGAATCAGCTCTTCTTAGCTCGATCGCATTCTTATGATGTTCAATCGCATCATCCCACTTCTCGAGTTTCTCAAATGTCCTCCCAATGTTACATTCGTAAATTGGTTGGTTTTTAAGCTCTAATGCTTGTGAGTATACTTTGAGAGCCTCTTCATTTCGATCCAATCGACTTAACGAATCGCCGAGATTATTATAATAAGATGCTATCCCAGGGTCTAACTCTATTGCTTTTGTGTATTTTTCTATTGATTCCTCGATTAGTCCTGTCTCGAAATAAATTTTTCCAAGTTTGTACTGATACTCTGCATTTTCAGGTTTATGCCTGATGGCCTGAGCACAGGCTTTTTTTGCCTTTTCCCATTCCCCAAGGGCTTCATATGAACCACAAAGATTTGCATGATATACTGCTTCGTTAGGCACAAGATTAGTTGCCTGAATGTAATAAGTTACGGACTGCCTATAGTTATAAATGCTGTAAAGAAGGTTGCCCATAATATTATGGAACTCTGCGTTATCAGGTTCAAGTCTTATCGCTTCTCGATATTCCTTTTCAGCACTGGCAAATTCTTTTAATTCAATTAATACGTCGCCAAGATTTACATAGTAGTCTGCAACATTAGCGTCAGTAGCTATGGCTTTTTTATATGATTCCACAGCTTCTTGATAGTCATCAAAAAAGAATTTCAATTCGCCTATCTGATTATGATATTCTGGTTCAAATGTTGGTCCAGCAATATCTAAAACTTTATCGAGCAAGCGATATGCTGAGTCAGTTTCATCAATATTATTATAATACCACTCAACTAATTTATGCAGTGCCTGCAATATAAATTTGTTTTTTGGATCATTCTCCAAGAGGTTAATCAGCTCATTTTCCGCTTCTTTGTGTTTTCTTAGGTGGGTCCATTTGATGTTCGCGACAATCGCCATTATGCTGCAACGGAATTCCTCTCGGCGTTTTATAGATTCCTTGTACCAATTTACAGCATCTTCCCACTTTTGTTGCTTTTCACATAAGTATGCCATTCCATAGTATGGTTCATAAGCTTCAGGTGCTACTTCAAGTGCTTGTTGAAAATTAGAATGTCCTAAGTCATATTCTTCTTCATCAAGGTGAGAATAAGCTTTTGCGGTATAAGCTTCTAGTCGAGAATCATCGAGATCAATTGCCTTTTGAAACCATACATGCGCTTCTTCAAATAACTTATTGTTAGCATAGTTATCAGCTGCATCTATATAAGAGGAATACTCATCTAATGGGTTAACAACTTTTATGTGTTGGACAATGGAAAGGCATTTTTCTTTATTTTCTTTGACTTTGAAAATCTCCGGTAAACCATAAAATTGTAATAGCTTGAAGTATCCCAAGGAGTCACCACTCGCCATTCGAATTGCCTCTTTATACCAATCTTCAGCAGCCACTTGCTTATTTTGCTTTTCATAGCATACTCCCATGTATGAATAGCCTTCAGCTCTATGTGAATCTTTTTGGATTACATCTTGAAGGAGTTTTTTGGCTTCTTCATATTTTCTTTGCTTCAATTTGTATTGACCAAAACCAGAGATTACTTTCACTTCTTCTGAAGCCAGCTGCTTGGCATTGGAAAAAGCCTCATGTGCTTTATCATTATCAACGAAATTATATAATTGAATTTCCCCGGCAGTAACATATAGTTTGGCTCGTGTTGCTGGTGAGATGAAATCTAAATTAGCAAGGCCTTCAATAAAGTCATATGTTTCAAGCCATCGTTCATGAAGGATTAGTTTGGTAAATTTACTATATTCGGTAATTTCTTCTTTTTTATTGGGGTCGAATGAAAATGTTTCCTTCGACAGCGCAACACAAATCTGCAATCGCCATGCAGACAATGCCTCAGCATAGGCATTAACCCAACTATCCCATGCGGCATTTCGGTCACGATCAAAAGAATCGCGAATTTCTGAAATTAGTCCATCAATCACTTTTTGTATGAATATTTCACGCACCTGTATGAGTACCGACTGCAAATTCCTAATATCTTCGGTAATTTCTTCATCGCAACTGCCTTGACACGTTTTTCCGATTTCCTCATCTATAATGTCCCATACCCTGAAATAATCATCTTTTGCGTACAAAGCTGTTCTGATTGTTTCCAGTGTTTCAACGGCTGTTCTCATGTTAATTTTTGAAAATACTGCTTGTTGGTAGGCTTGGGCTATTATATTTAAAATGTCATCGGAAGAGAACATATGCATTTCCTTATTGAATAATTTTTCGCTGTAGCCATTTGGATAGATTAGTTGGTTCATCTGTTAATGCCGGGGACTGTTCTGCCATTTCAACTTTTTTCTTCGTTTCAGGGCTTGCAGTTCCTGATGGTTTAGTGCCATAACCGCATTTATCGCATTTCCCAATATCTAAACTTATTATATTTTCCTGACAGCTAGGGCACAGACCTAATTTATGGCCACAATCCAGGCATTTTTTAGCACCAATTCTTATAAGCCCATCAATGCACCTTGGGTTTGGACAGGGAACTTTGCCAGAAGGTAAAATAGTTGCTCCTGAAGCCTCTATAACAGGCTGTGATTCTGGAGTGCGGTCATGTTTTACCTGATGTGCCCGACCTGGTGTTTTTGAAGAATCTATAACAGGCTTCGCTTTTGGGAGCCGGCGGAAGTGCACCTCTTGTACCGGACCTGGTGTTTCTGGGGACACTGTTTCATGCTTCGCATCAGCAATGACAATTCCATCCGCACTCTGCAAATAAACGACAGGACTCCCAAAGGTGCGGCTGCTAAAGTGCTCATCATCCAGATATAATCCCAACTCAAGGCGACTAGCTTGCACAGCAACATCAATTGGTTGTCCCTCTCCCAGACACTCGTAAAATTTATTGGCAAATAGTATTGCCGCTTTGTTCTCTATAGGGAATTGCATAGCAACTACAGCAGGAACTTTAGAATAAACAAGTTGTAAAGCCAGACCGCTGAATCCTTCGTATGATTCACTGCTTGCTCCTTTACAGGCTTGGAGAAAGATCAATCGTGGCTGAAAGTCCTGAAAATAGTCTGTAAAGCTTTCGTCATCGATCCATTGTGCGGTCCCATCATATTTATTTACAAACGCTAACTTCCCCTTGCGATGGACTTTATCCCATTTACCGTGACCAACAAAATGCATTACATGAGGTTTTATCTTACTTACTTCATCAAGAAAAGTCCTTTTGTCAGGTTGCTCTATCTTGATAATTTCAATAGTTTTTGGAAACTTTTCACTAAGACCTTCAATTGCCTCAATTACTTTGTCTGCAAGGACTGTTTTAAGGTTATTAGGTTGGGAGGTGACGATTAGAATGCGCAGTGGCTTTTCGCTTGGTTTTAAAGTTGCAAACGCAGTATTAAGTGGCACATGTCGTGTGAGTATTAACTTACTTCGTGTTGCTATCAGAAAGCCCTTCTCCCTTTCACTGTCAGGGTAGTAAAGGTACTCCCAAGGCAATGTTGCTAATTCTTTAGAATCCTGTTCAAACTCAAGAACCACCCGCAGATATGTATCTTCTGAATCTTCTGGATCCGAACGTTCATCAAACGCTTTTTTAAACTCAGTATCGATTTCTCCACTAAATAGAACCCCATACAAATGGGAACCAATTATCTTCAAATGTTTTTTTTCTTCAATATTGCCTAATTCTAAAAAACGATGAAACATTTCAATGGTTTTCTTCTTAAGGTTGTCCCTTTGCACCTTACCTTTTCGAGTAACTCCTGAAGGGAAGGTTGCAAGAATGCTTTCTTCATCTAAAACATGAACTTTAAATTCTTTGTACTTCATAACAATGCTTCCCTCTAATTAATTAAAGCATAGGTGTCATATCCCATACCTGAGTATCTTGAACAGGCGCACCCTTATGAAAGAATGTTGCTAATTGCTTTTTGAAATAATCGATTGCCTCTCTCAGCGATGCAGAAAGCATGTTGAACCCGTGATATGCCTGCAATGCCGCTGATATATCGAGATTTTGTATTTCTTTGGGAATTTGCAATACTACAATGAATGATGGATGGTTTTCCTGGAAAAATTCAGCTCCTTCCAGTTTCCAAAATACTTTCTCTGATCCTGGCTCGTTATGATCAATTTGCGCCCGTTTCAAGTTATATTTAAAGGGGCCTGCAATCATGTCCAGTTTTCCTGCTGCGTTAACATCCACACTTGCCGTCCCTGGACTGCTTGCTTCAAACTCAAAATTTTCTCCAATTTGAAGTTCCAGACTCGTATTGAGCTCCAGTAATTCCTTGAACTTTCTATCGGGAAGTATCATACGAGCACGAGGACGCAAATGGCCTTCGGTAATGTCAGGATTAAATTCAATTGCACACTTCAGTTTATTAAAATGCATTCCCTCGGCTGGTTTTAGAGAAATGGTAAAGCGTATCCAATAAAATTTATATTGTTTTCTAAAATCTTTAAAACGAATTGGCACTTTCAACCCATGATCGGTGAAATGCTTATCTTTCAGTTCCAATATATCAGGAAATGCTGTAAATTCAGCGACCTCCTGATCCAGTTGATGCAATAGGTTTATTGCAGCTTCTTCCTGAGGGCTGGATTTCTTATCCGTTACACCTAATTCAGATCGTAAAGCTCCCACTGTATGAATTGCGTTTGCTAATAATTCCTTCCTGTTTATTCCGGAAAAGTCAAAATCGAAGTCTAAATTGTTTTCATTATTCATTATTACACCTCTCAATCTATTTTGCCTTATTACTACTAATAAATGATCCAAAATCCTGCGGCCTAAAGTAAAATCAAAAGATTCTTTTTGGCGGCCTAAAGTAAAATCAAAAGATTCTTTTTGAGTGTTAAAGAAGGATCATCAAAAAACTATGTATAAGACGACCTGTGAACTAATGAAAATAATACGAAATTAATAGAGTAAGTGGATCCCCAATTACAATCCACTTAGAATCACAATTCTTAAGTAATTGGAACCAAGGTACAACGATTGTTGAATAATTCTGGTGATAGGCCATTACTACTAGAGGACTAGGAGTTAAGGGTCAGGCATTGATGAGAGTAGTGAGATATTAAAACCTGACTACCTGTTCTCCAAACCTTCTTGATATCACCCACCCTAAGAAAAATAGGGGAAACTCAAAATAGGAAGAGAAAATTATTATTTATTCATATACCTTCAACTACCAGCAAATAATTAAATTTGTCAATTAAAAAACATAATAATAGTTCGTAATCTTTAGTTAATCAACTGGCCGCTTTACATGCTTTTCCAAATTATATTCTAATTTTTTTCAAATATAACGATTACTAAATTCCAGCCAGGTCACGGAGTTGCTTGTTGGGATAATTTTAATTTTAGCTAAGTGTATGTAATGGTCCCCTTAAATCAATGGAATGCCCCATTCAAGGCCCTGACCAGCGTTTATCCTCATCGTTTTGCTTCAGTCATTTTATTGATGTAGTGTCTGTAAATTTCCACATCACCTGACACCCCGCGAGATCATGATAATTTTTATAAAGAGTAAGTGTTTTAATAAAACCTTTCCGCACTTAGCGGGTCCTGAATATCTGCAGTACTCCTCTTTGAGATGATTTGCGACATGCAGTGGCCAATTTGTATGCATCGTAATTATTAAGGTTTCAGCCAATTTTTTACAGGCTCACACTATGTTCAGATGATTAACTGAAACCACAGAATGCAATGGGGGCAGGGCCGGACATTTTGAGGAGTAAAATATGACAATTCACTCTTGACCTCTCGTTAATAATCTTCTAACTTACAGTTTGATTATATACCTGTTGTAAACCTCGATAGTGGAGCATACATTATGAATGAGGTTGTCCCGAAGTTTCTTTCTTAAGACCTCCATTGGGCTTCAATTAATCCGATGGAGGAATTTGTTTTGTGGGTTAATATAGCTTCCACCAGCGTTCTTTTTTTTGAAAGATTAAATGCCAGCAGTTTTAATTGTTTTAATCAAACTGACCCGTTCACACAAATTTGTTAAGCTCACGGGCGGTTTCAATCAGTACCTTTCAAAAAGGAGTATTCCATGAGATGGACTTTACGGTTTCTTGCCATTGGCCTTCTACTGAACTTAAGCGGTTGTGTCACCGCTCCTAAACAGACCGTCGAGCTGTCAGAAATAGTTGGCAATCAGATTGCCGAAATGCAATCTTCCCATGAAAAGTTTATTAATCTTTATTATGCCAAACTGCGTGATGATATTGACATTTTTATGGAACAGAAGTGGATCCCACAGTTCCTTGCCAATGTTATTTCAAGTGAGGAAGGAGATGGAAAAAAATTTCGGACTGACCTCGACAAGGCATATAAACTGGCCACGCTTGACTGGGATAGTGCAGTAAAGGTTGATACAGCTTATGACTCGGAGGTAAGAGAGGCAATACAGGAAGCCATCAGGGAACTCAGCACGGAAAAAGGTTCCTCTCTGGGGATGGTGCTTCTTGACTTCTCTAATGGTGTGCAGAAAGAGATCAATGTTCAGCGGAAAAAAATGCTCCAGCCCATTGATGAGCAGGAAAAATATGTACTTGCCCAGTTGCGCCAGGGGTATGCGGAACTGTTGAAAGGCAATGCAGCCATTAAAGGTTACCTTGCATCCACTGTTAATCTTGTAGAGCAGCGTGATGTTGTGCTTGAAAAGATGGGGATTCTGGAAACTCAAAGAAAAGTCGTCAACACGGCGACAATGTTAAGTGATGAAGCTGTAAAAGCCCTTAACTCGGCGAAAAAAGCCGATGAGGAGGCAGGTAACTTTCTGGATAACATGAAAGATGCAAAAGAGAAATTAGAAGATATTTTCAAAAGGGAGGGGTGAGTTATGGGATATAATTTTTCCAAAGAAGCCAAATTGACAAATGCGCAGTTGGCAGGTGAATTAGCTAAACTCGGCCCTTTAAATGAGCGGGAAATAGCAAAACTGCTCCCCAGAAAAGTTGATAAACGCCGATTTAATGAAATTATCGAAATTGTGAATAATGCTGCCTCCCAACAAAACAAGCTAGTTGAACTCAAGGATAATTTCGATGAACTGGGAGGGGTTGTATTGAAATTGCTGATCAGATTTCTGAAACCACTATAACGAACTTTGACAAATTTCGGTGGCAATTTCGGTTACCAATGTAAAGATTTGTTCTCCTTAAAAAGCCAACGTTTGGATTTTTCAATTGTCTGTAATTATACTTTTCTTTCTTCACCTGTAATTTCTTTTGTCTAGTGGCAGTGATTCAATACTTCATGAGTAACCCATCAGGAATGAGGCAATTTATATTAGCACATGACTTATACAGACCCCATTCTGTCTATTGAAATAAACAAAAAGCCTTCCGTCAAATTTGAAATGAAATAGAATTAACGCAAATACATATATTTAATATAAAATAATTGGCTAAGGTCAAGTGCCGTGTCGATCAATTTGTTAGAGGATTCTGCCGAACAAAACACCAACAAAAACAATAATTTTTTATAAACTAAAGGAGAGAACCATGCCCAGCATCAAACATCCTTTTTATCCAATTATCTATGTCCGTGGTTATGCCATGACACAAAGCGAAATAGATGCCACTGTCTCCACCCCCTATATGGGTTTTAACTTGGGTGCAACCAAAGTGCGGCAGAACTGGGAAGGCAAGGTGATCAAACACATTTTCGAATCCCCCTTGGTACGCTTGATGAAAGATTATAAGTATCGTGACATCTATAGCGAAGGTAAGGAAAAAAATAACGCCATTCCAGCCAAAAGTATAATCATTTACCGTTACTACGAGTCCGGGGATTCACACCTTGGATCAGGCAATGTACTATCGGTAATAAAGGCAGCAGAAGGCCTTCATAAACTTATTCTGGAAACAAAAAAACAGGTCTGCGGTGATGATAAAGCAGCCCAGAAGTCATTCAAGGTATACCTGGTCGCCCACTCGATGGGTGGTCTGGTCTGCAGATGTTTCTTGCAAAACCCAAATGTTGGTACCCAAACAAGTAAAAAACTTGTGGACAAAGTTTTTACTTATGCAACCCCCCACAACGGTATTGAGATGGCTGGTATGAATGTACCTGCCTTTCTAGGTTTGTGGGATATGAACAATTTTAATCGTTCCAAAATGGCCGAATATCTGGGTTTTACAAAAAAGTCAAAAAGGGTCAATAACTTAAATGGCAAATTTGATCCCAATAGATTTTTCTGTCTGATAGGAACCAACCATAAAGATTATGCGGTGGCTGCAGGAATGTCTCGCAAGCTTGCAGGTGAGATGAGCGACGGCCTTGTCAAGATAAGTAACGCTGTAGTGGATGCCGCGCCACGCGCCTTTGTTTACCGAAGTCACAGTGGCCCCTTTGGTATCGTTAACTCCGAAGAGGGTTATCAGAATTTGGTGCGCTTCCTATTTGGAAATTTAAAGGTCACTGGCACTCTTGAGGTAGAAAAACTCCCTTTGCCGCCTTCGGTTCAAAAAGAATATGCCAAAGATAAAGATAATGTTCGTGCTTCTTATCATTTTGAAGCCACCGTCGCACCACGTGGTTCCATGACTTACAAGCTTACTGAACGTCGCAAGGAAACCTATTCTGCTGTTTTAAGAAAATTTGATGAAATGCTTCGAATTACGAATATTAAGGGTTTAAAAAAACCTCGCTATCCGGTTCTTTTTTCTGTTTTTTTGGATACTAGGGAGAGGCCTTCAGGGAGTAGGACTCTTGTTTTCTCTTTGGATTTATCCGTATCATGCACCGGTTATGAGATAGATGGAATCCTGTTTTTTGATAAACATATTCCCGGTGAATTTCTTTACAGGAACACAGTGACAATCAAAGCCACACCCTCAAGCGGCTTGTGGAATGTGAGGTATAATTTTATTGACGACAACTGGGGAGAATCAAGGGGCAAAGCTGTCGAGAAAGACATCGAGGGGTTATACATTCCCTTGGTTTCCCCAAAAGGCTTTAAAGCCAAGCTGCGCTTGAGAGCAGAATCCTGGGGTTAAGAATTCTTAATAAGCAGGGGTATGGTTTGGGTATGGGGTCGGGCCACGTTAACTAGCTGAAAACAGAAGCAATCATACTTTATTTGTGCCTGTTTTTATGTCTATAATGGCTATATTGAGGTCAAAAACGCAAATATAGACAACCAACGTACGTATGGTTAAAGCAAAAGGCATTATATCCTTGAACAAATATGACAGCTTACTCATCGAAAAATGATGGGGGTTTTAGCTAAGAGAAGAGAAGTAAAGGCTCACAGATCCAGGGCCAGGCTTAGGAGTTACGAGGGAGCTCCAATTAAAAAACCGCTAATCAGGTTGGTAAGAAAGGATATCGACATGCAAGCCATTTCAAAGAAGTTTATTAGTTTAGCTGTGCTGTTGTTCATATCGTGCTGGGTCTTTGCGGCTGAAGCCCAAACACCTCCTTCAGAGACCGAAATCTCACGATACACGGGAATCCTGGCTGCTGCTTCCAAGGGCGATAATATTGAAATTAATGCATTGATTGTGAAGGGAGAAAACCCGAATGTAAGGGATAATTATGGGCGAACACCACTTCATGTAGCAGTCTTTCGAGCGCATCATGGAGCAATACGTGCACTCGCGGCTGCCGGAGCCGACCTTAATGCTCTGGAAAATGATAGATATGACATCATCACTATAGCCGCTGTTCAGAATGATGTGCCCACGCTCAAGCTTGCATTAAAATTGGGTGCAAGCGCAAAAAACATTACCAGCCCCTATGATGGAACAGCACTGATTGCCGCTGCGCATTTGGGCCATGTCGAAGTCGTGAAGATATTGATCGAGGCAGGAGCCCCGCTTGACCATATCAATACTGCTGGCTGGACAGCTCTGATTGAGTCGATTGTATTAGGCGATGGTGGGCCTAGACATACGAATACACTTAAAGCTCTGGTCGATGCTGGAGCAAACGTTAACATTGCAGATCGCAATGGGCAAACCCCTTACGCTCTCGCCCATTCGAGAGGATTTAAGAAGATGATGTCAATTCTCAAAGCTGCTGGGGCGAGATAGGTCAGTTCCACTGATTTATGGGGTCCGGGCACGTTAATCAGCTGAAACAAAAGGTAATTTCAATTTAGAATTGTGAATGGTTTATAAGTGTGAGGCGTTAGGAGTGAGGAGAAAAATCAGGTTAAAGCACGTCCTTGCCGGTAACCATGTACAGCATTTGGCTATGCAGTTTCATTTCTTTGTAAATGTTCTTTACCCCCGATATCCATCCTGAATGTACTTTCGAGTATTCCATCCGGGCAAACTGTTGTGCATGTTAAACAGAAAATGCATTCGTTGGAAAGCACTCTTTCACCGTTGTTTACGTACTCCATGATATTGATATCCATTGGACAGGTCTTGTTACACGCACCGCAGTCTGTGCATTTTTCTTTATCCCCCTCAATTTTTAGAAATGAAAATCTTGATGTTATTTTGAGTATTGCAGGTATCGGGCAAAGATATTTGCAAAACGCCCTGTTATCCTCCAGCTTAATGGCAAGTGTGATTGCAGATGCAAAATAAAATGCATTGCCAACACCAAGCCATATCAAAGCATCCTGACCCTTTTGGATGGGGCGATATTGAAAAAGAAACCATAACACGAGAACTAATAGAAGGCTGAATCCAAAATGGACATATCGTAACGACTCCCATTTTGAAGAAATCCTGCCCGTCCTGTTCCGCTTATAAGGGAAGAAATCGAGCACCATGGCCGTCCAGCAAGACCACCCGCAGTAGCCTCTTCCAAATAAAACCGGCCCTAAGATTTTTGCTATCAGGTAATGAATTACGGATCCTGAAAATATTCCGGAGAACAAATAGAAGAAGAAACCTTCCAGTTGCATATTTTCCTTTTTGATTATTCCCAGGAAAACCAGCATGTAGATGCCAATAAGCAATTGGGCAAGGCGTCTGCCGGAAGGTTTCTTTTTTCTCGGCAACAACACATAGAGGCCAATTCCAACACCTACGGCAGTCCCGATATAACCAAAATTGAATAAGAGAAATATGTTGCCGGTGGTTTGCCATAAAACAATGGCCGTGAACCAGAAGGAAAGAAAAATGATGAAAGGGGCCCTGAGTTTCTTCAACTCATATGCATTATTTTTCATCGGGACACCAGGATTTAGTTATTTTAGATCTTGCGTGCCAATCAATTGTTTAATTTCTTCTTCTGTAAACCGTGGTGTGATGTGCTGCGGGCAATTCCAATCGTATGCCTGAACTTTAAAAACAATGAGACGTTCAATGACGTCCTCATAATCGGGCAAACTTAGTTTTACTGATAATTCCGGATATTCATTTGTCTCCAACACTTCAGCCTCTGCCCATACTTTCAGTCGTCGCTTCGATGGATAATCAATCAGGAACAAGGATGCTTTCTTGATGGCATTTATATTGCCGGTTTCCACTAAAATCAGCGAACCCTAAAGTCGTGTTGTCGAGAATTTTTAGAAACCCTATGGGACCTCCCCTGAACTGAACGTAAGGCCAACCGTTCTCACCGACTGTGGCCATATAAAAACTATCTCTGGATTCGATGAAAGGAATTTCTGTCTCTGTTAAGACAGAACGGTCGCCTGATTCTTCCATGCGGGCATAGGATTTCCGGGAACCATATTGCGCCTGTGCCTCTTTAACGCTTTTCGTAAAAGCAAATTTTGTGAAGTTCTGGCTCATACTCCCCTCCATTTTATGATGTTAATTTTATATAGCGCGATGAATTAAAAAGGCAAAGGGGAAATAAAGGTGAGGAGTAGGGTTCTAAATTGAATAATTTAAAAAAATTTAAAGACTAAGGCGTGACCTTTCTTTATATTCCTTTTTACTCTTCATTCTTAATTATTCATTATTAATTTTCTTCCCTTCCCCCTGCCACATTTTTACACACTATTCTCCAACTAATTGAAGAATATTCTTCAATTTTGATGTTAACCAACCATATTTTTCACAATTCCAACAAGCATACATAATATTATCACACATATTATCAACAGGTTATCTTCTTGGTGCCATTTTGTGGCACAGCTCTTGCTCAATAATAGCGAGAATCATAGCGGGAATCAAAATTATACATGAGTACATTAAAGAGATAACGAAGACTTCAAGTAATGGGGGAAGAATGAAACGACATTTTTGCAAACTAATAATCGCTGTCCTGACATTTTCATTTATAGGTGTCGGTGCCACGGCAGCATTCGCGGATTATATATCCAGATCTTCTTTTTCCGTATCGAAACTTTCCTGCGGTTCATGCCTGCAGAATATTGAAGATGAACTAAAAAATCTTCCGGGTGCCATGGGAATGACGGCCGACCTGCGACGAGGGAATGTCACGGTTGACCATAAACCGGAATTGAGTGAGGTAAAAATAGCGGCTGCAATCACTGGTTTGGGATATCCGGCCGAATGTGACTGGACTGCCTCTATTGAGCAGCCGAAAGCTATTACATTTGCCCAGAGCAAAGGCTACGGTGCAGGATGCGGCAGCGGCGGCTGCGGTTCCTCCGGCGGTTCTGGTTCACAGGTAAACGCCTGGAAAAAGCCTGCCGCGAATGTGGTCACACGGACAACAATGAAGGTTGCCAACCTCTCCTGCATTTCCTGCCTGACGAATATCAAGGCAGAATTGAGTACTTTTACAGGAACGATCGGCATGAATTCCGACCTTAGCAAGGGTATCGTGGCTATAGATCACGAGTCTTCTATTAATGGTAATAAGATTGCCGGCATTATCACAAACCTGGACTACCCGGCAAAAGTAATATCTTCAGTTAAAGTTCCTTCCGCAAAATCTTTTGCTTACGTAAAAAGCACCGGCAGGTCAGCTAACGCCGGCAGAGGGTGCGGCACCAACAGCCCCTGCAATGCGACCTCTGCTTCATGG
Source organism: uncultured Desulfobulbaceae bacterium (assembly GCA_945787325.1). Classification (GTDB taxonomy): domain Bacteria; phylum Desulfobacterota; class Desulfobulbia; order Desulfobulbales; family BM004; genus CALZHP01. The sequence continues at coordinate 8,835 of CALZHP010000044.1, read as the reverse complement.
AAAGAACTTCTCAGGCGTTATCAGGCAAAAAAAACAAAATAAGAAATTACCATAACATAAATCCTGGCAGGGCATATCTCTGCCGAGAAACGAGATTATTCACACATAAGAAATACATTGTACTGGAGGAAATACCTTGAATAAAGCAATTCTAACATTAACAGTAACTCTTCTGACATCACTATTACTGCTCTCCGGCTGCTCAACTTCCGCGACTGGTGGAAGCGGCGGCATGCTGACACCCAAAAACGGAAAGATTACCATACCTGTTGCCAATATCAGCGACGGGAAAGCCCATCACTTCAAAGTAAAAGCTGATGATGGAACTGTCGTTACTTTCTTTACCCTGAAAAGCGGGGACGGGGTTATCCGTGCCGCAATAGACGCCTGTGACGTGTGCTTCAAGTCCGGCAAGGGATATTATCAGGAGGGCGATAAAATGGTCTGTCAGAATTGCGGGCAGAAATTCGCCTCCAATAAAATAAATGTGATAAAGGGCGGCTGCAACCCGGCCCCTCTCAGAAGAAAAATTGAGGGTAATAACCTGGTTATTGCCATGCAGGACGTCAACGCCAATAAGTGGTACATGCAATATAGGCAGTAAATGCTTTGAGATTGAATATTGAAGAATGAAAATTGAATATTGAAAAAACTAAATACGTACAGAGTCTCGTAGTCATCAACGGGGCCAAAAGATTGAAAAATCGTTATTAACCAATAAGAATCATAGAACAAGGAGTGTCATAGAACGAAACAAATGTCGCGGGATTGAGAAGTAAATTGACGTGCCGACAAGGCGCGACTGAGAGAGCATAGCAGCGCTATATGATTGAGGTCGCAACGCGGTGGGCGCGACAAAGGACGAACAAGATGCGGCATTTGGTTCGAGATAGGACACTGAATACAACATGACCTACGATCTTGAAAAATACAGGGATAAGCGTGAGAAAGTCCTTGGTGTGAAAAAAAGAGGTGTCAATTTCGGCACCATAGCTGCCTTGGTCTCATTCGTTATTATCATGGGATTGGGAGTTGTTGTTATCCCGAAGTCGGTGGCTTTTTTCAACAACCTCCATCTCGATGATGCCATCTATAAACTCCGGAGTGCTGAAACATGGCCGCAGGAAGTAATCCCTAAAGTCAATACGCTTCCAGGTGTAAAAAATGTTATCACAGACAGCGGCGGAGCCCGTATTGTTGTGACCTTCGACCGTTCGATCACCGACACTTCCAAGCTGACGAACTTCTTCAAACATCAAGGCTTGCAGGCTGTCATGCTGAATAAGGTGAGCCACAGTCAGCGGCTGAAAACTTTGAAAAAAGAAGCCGAATTTGAAAATTTATAAGGGTATTTGCATACTTTAAACGGAGACAGACATTGAGACTTCGAAATATTTCATTTAATAACCTCAGGCGCCGCAAAGCCAAGATGATATTCCTGGTAACGGGCCTGCTTATCGGGATCGCAACGATCGTCACGCTTCTATCGATTACGGAAAGCATGTCCCGCGATATCGAAGACCGCCTCGACCAGTTTGGTGCCAATATAGTTATGGTGCCGAAAAGCGATGATCTGTCGCTCAGCTATGGCGGCATAAGCGTCGGCGGTGTCAATTATCAAACCGTTGAATTTGACGAGGCGAGAATCCCTGAAATCCGCACCATCGAAAATTCTAATAACCTTGGAATGGTTGCCCCGAAGGTTCTTGGAACAACAAAAATAAATGACAGAAATGTCCTTCTGATGGGCGTGGAATTCGAAACAGAACTTACTCTTAAGAACTGGTGGCAGTTTGAAGGTTCCCCACCCTCCCAGGCTAATGATCTCATCATCGGCTCTCAGGCTGCCGCCACATTAAAACTTGCCGTGGGCGATACAGTAAAGCTTGGCGATAAAGATTTTACAGTTGCCGCTTTACTGAAGCCGACCGGCGCCTCGGAAGACAACCTGATTATTGGTGACCTTCACCAGTTCCAAGCAGTGCTTGGCAAGGAAGGGAAAGTCTCCATGGTGGAGATTGCCGCTTTCTGCCGGGACTGCCCGATTACCGAACTGGTTTTACAGGTTGCGGGAAAATTTCCTGAGGCCAAGGTGACAGCACTGAAACAGGCTGTGATGTCGAAAATGCAGTCAATTGAGATGTTCAAGAACTTCAGCTACGGAATCGCCGTTCTGGTAATCGCCATCGGCTCCCTGCTCGTATTTGTCACCATGATGGGATCGGTCAATGAGCGCACCAGGGAAATAGGCATCTTCAGGGCCATTGGTTTCAGGCGGGGCCACGTTATGCAGATCATTCTTCTGGAAGCCCTGCTGGTAGGTCTTTTGGGAGGTGTTCTGGGATTCGTCGCCGGCAACAGTATTGCCGCCGCTGTTCTGCCATTTGTTATGAAGAACGGCACCTTCGCGGGAGTTAATACCACATTGGGCGGTGTATCAGTTCTGCTGGCCGTATCGTTGAGCCTTCTTGCCAGCCTCTACCCTGCACATAAGGCAAGTAAACTGGATCCAAGTGAAGCCCTCAGGGCCTTATAAAAGGTAAATAACATGACAACCACAACTGAAAATATGCATCTTATAGAAATACAGGATATTTCCAAAACATATAAAAGCGGTGATTCGGAAGTACATGCAATTCAGCACATGGACTTTTATATAGATGACGGTGAGTTTGTCGGCATAATGGGACAATCCGGTTCCGGCAAGAGCACCCTGCTCTCGATTCTTGGTGGTCTAAACCACCCGAGCAACGGCAAAATCCTTCTGGATACACTTGATGTTTATAATCTTACAAGTGAACAGCGGGCCGATCTCAGAAGCGAATATATCGGTGTGATCTTCCAGTCATTCCAGCTTATCCCCTACCTGACTGTCCTGGAAAATGTAAAAATGCCCATGGCAATAACCGGCATGAAGGCAAAAAAACAACACGAGATGGCCATGTCCGTCCTCAAGAAGGTCGGGTTGGAAAACAAGGCTGACCGGCTGCCTGACCAACTTTCAGGCGGCGAGCAGGAACGCGTGGCCATTGCCAGGGCAATTGTCAACAACCCTCCGATCCTGCTGGCCGATGAGCCCACCGGAAGTCTCGACAGTAAAACCGCCGATGAAATCATGAGCCTTCTCAAGCAGCTCAATGAAGAAGGCCAGACGATAATCATGGTAACGCATAACCCGGATGCATGCAGCCATGCCTCCCGCACCATCACCGTGAAGGACGGGACGTGTATGATTCATTGAATAATGAAGATTGAAAAATGAAAATCCAAAAACCTTAAGAGTCTAGTTGTCAACAACAGGGCCATTTGGATTTAGTCTGTCAATCATTGGTCGAAGTATAGACCAATAATCACCAGCTGTTAACGTCGGTTGATGATAATGAATTGTAAAAAATGAAATGTGCCTATTCAGAAATGAACGATTTTTCCAAGATAAAGGCAAGCAAACAGAGGAGGCATCAAATCTTTCATTAACTTATAGGCACAAAATTGTTTCCGATTTGGGAATGGATATTTTTGAGCAGAGTCAAGGAAATCAAGAAATTGTGCGGAGTCGTACTTTAGTACGTCGCACAAGCAATTACGAAGATTGACGCTGGATTTGCTTAAAAGGGCCGTTCCCAGCCGGAAACAACACAGTTCCCTCCCTCTCTCCAAACCCATTGGAGACACTCCTGGACATCTCTTCCCCCATTAGAGATTTCCAGGGGTGAGGGATTTATCCCGGAAAACGAAACATTTGTCCCACAAAACGGAACATATACCCTGCAATTCTAACATCTTAAATCAATACAAAAAAAACACTTCCCCCTATTTTTTTATTGACATCACACAATATAGTGTGTATTGGCTTTCAATAAAACTCTATATAGTGTGCATCATGACCACCCAATTTACCATTCAATTCGCTTTCGATATCTTGTTGGGACATTTCCTATCTGACAAAAGAATTACTTTCATCCTTGAAAAATTTTGATTAGATCACTAGAGAATAATAAAGAAATTATTTTAACTTAAAAAAGGAGCAACACGACATACGAGCACTATCAAAGAAACTAACGAGTTTGAGCAATATTAACTCCATCTAGATGTCTTTCTTGTTAAAAGTTGTCCAGAGTTTTCAAAAAATCCCTGGACCAAAAGAGGTATCTTTATGAGTAATACCAGCCGAGCAAATGAAAGGAGAAAGCATAAGCGCATTGAGGCTAGAGAAGGTGCTTTTGCTGTGTTGACTTCCGATTCAGCATACAGATTTGGAAAAATTATTAACTTAAGTCATGGAGGCCTCGCTCTACGCTATTTTAGTTTGAACGGGCAAATCATGGACTCTGACGAAGACTTCAGCGAATGTGAAGTGGATATATTCTTTGGCACTAATGAATTCAAGCTCGGAAAAGTTCCGATAAAAATCATTTGTGATTACAGGATTGCCGAAGATGTATCATTGAGTATGAGACAAAAATGCCTGCAGTTCAAATCTCTCACTTTAGATCAGGCCAAGAAATTGGAGTACTTTATCTGGCACAACCAGAATGATTAGAGAATTTACTGGTAAATTGCATGTAATACTGCTCATGAAAGGAACTTATATGTTTTTCCGAAAACCTGTTCTCAAAGGTCCAGATTCAACACATTATTATTTAAGAAAAAAAAGATCTTACATTGACCGTCGGAGTGATCTGGAACGTCGCAAAACATACAGTCTGGATCATTTTCAAAGCGGTGGAGAGGAAAGAAGATCTCATGGCCCAGATCGGCGACAACAAATAGAAGAACAACGCAAAGACTGGGTGCGTGTTTCTAAATGGAGCAGTGCTTACATCGGTAAATCTCAGGTCACTGTCTAGCTCTACCCACATCCCTTTTGCAAGAAGCTGAAATATTATACCAATTAAACTTTTCACTCATTTCCCGCCCAAATACAGGTAATAAAACCTGACCGTCACTGACACACCTGTCAATAGAAACAATCAAGCTCTTTACATAATAAAATTAAAAAATTTCCTAAAAGATACACTATCTCAACATGATCAATCCATTTGTCATCAAGTTGTTTCAAGTTTTTTGAAAAAAAATGAACCACTCCTCATTTTCTTCTTTAATATGCACCAGATATATGTTAACAACTACTCCGGGCCTAACTTTTCGTTACCCGAACAAATGATAAAGAAATGATAAAAAAATGATAAAATGTGGAGGAACATGTCATGAAGCCCGGAAGTATAATGTGGTCATGGCACCGAACCGTAAAAAGAACCACCCCATGGATAATATTCATTATTATCCATATCTGCCTGCATCCTCTCTCTGCTTATGCAGGCTCCCCTGTTGCCCTCAAAAACATTTCAAGTCTGAAACTGGGCCTGCATATGGATTTCCTGACAGACCCAAGCGGCCGACTGACTTTAAGCCAGGTAAGATCAGCGAGTCATGCTTCCAGGTTTGAACCAAGCAACAAGGAGTCACTCAACTTTGGGTTTTCCCAGGAAGCTGTCTGGGTAAGATTCACCCTGCAAAACATATCTGAGGCGAGCCAAAAATTTCTACTTGAAACCGGGTTTCCTCTAATTGATTATGTTGACCTTTACAGCCCGCAGCCAGGTGGCACGTATACGGTCATGAATGCCGGTGAACTCGTCCCGATAAGCGAACGGGACATTAATAACCGTAATTCTGTATTTCCAATTGTTGTTCATCCTCACACAGCCCAAACATACTACATTCGATATCAGGACATGGGGTCCGTTCCTTTTTCCCTCACTCTCTGGGAGCCATCTGCCTTTAATGTTTATGTTACTAATAAACAATATGGACTGGGTATTTACTATGGAATTATGTTTATTATTCTCTTTTACAACCTGGTTCTCTATCTAATGCTCCGATCGAAAAATTATCTGTACTACATGGTTTATGCCTCAAGTTATGTTCTGTGGCAAATGGTATATAACGGCATTACGAACGAATACCTCTGGCCTCATCATCCCTGGATTACGAATCTGATAACACCATTTCTTATATGTGCCAGCGGCTTCTGGGCCTTACAGTTTTCAAGGTCTTTTCTGGATACAAGAAAATACGCGCCTGCACTTAATAAAGTAATATTATGGTTGATGTCAGCCTTTGCAGGTGTTGCAATTCTTTCACTGATTCCGGGATTTCCCGCTGCCCTCCCACTGTCTGCTGTATTCGCAATCTTTTTCGCTCCGGTGGTTCTACTGACCAGCATCGTCTGCTGGAAAAGAGGGTATCGCCCGGCACGCTACTTTTCCATCGCCTGGTTTTTTCTTCTCATTGGGACAGCCATTCTGGGCTTTAAGAGCTTTGGTCTGCTGCCAAGCAACATTATAACCGAATACGCTCAACAGGCTGGATCTATTCTTGAAATTGCCCTTCTATCTCTTGCTCTAGCATATCGCATGAATATCACCAGGCAGGAGAAAGAAAAAGCACAGGCTAAAACCCTGATGATCCAGCGACAGGCCACCAGGGAACTAGAGGAAAAGGTACGGGAAAGGACCACAGAGCTGCAGGTATCAAACAAACAACTAGAAATACTTTCAGCCAAGCTTTCTAAATACCTGGCTCCCCAGATATACACTTCAATTTTTTCTGGAAAAACCGAGGTCAAAATTCAATCATCACGCAAGAAACTCACTGTCTTTTTTTCTGACATCAAAGGCTTTACAAAACTCACCGACAGTATGGAATCTGAAGCGCTGATAACCCTTTTGAATGACTATCTCAATGAAATGGCTGAAATTGCCATGCAATATGGTGGAACAATCGATAAATTTATTGGTGACGCTATTATGATTTTTTTTGGCGACCCCGAAACAAAAGGCGAAAAAGAAGACGCTCTTGCCTGTGTCGAAATGGCTATTGCGATGAGACAGCGCATGAACATTCTACGGGATAAATGGAAAACTCTCACCCATAGACCAATGCGGATTCGAATGGGAATTAACACAGGATATTGCACAGTCGGCAATCTTGGTTCGGAAGATCGGCTGGATTACACAATAATTGGCGGACAGGTCAACCTGGCCAGCAGACTGGAAAGCCAAGCAGAACCTGACGAAATTCTGATCTCCCATGAAACATATGCTTTGATAAAGGACACTATTAAATGTGAAGAAAAAGGTGAAATAAAGGTAAAAGGTCTCGCCTACCCGGTAAAAACATATCATGTTTTCGATAGGTATGAGAAAATGTTTTCTTCATTGAGCACAATCCAGGAGGAAGGTGACGGCTACTCTATTGCTGTCGACTTCAGCAGGCTCTCCGGAATGGCAAAAATAAAAGCCGCAGCTTCTTTGCAGAAAGCACTCGAACATATTCATATTACTACAGAAAACAGCTCTTCCGAAATAGCCCAGTAAACAAAAATAACCTGTACTACACAGAACAAATTTCCTCTTTTCCCAATCTACAACACCATGTTCATAGCCTATAATAGCAAGGTGACTTGCTGATCTTCCTGCTTAAAGGGATTGACAGCAAGGAGACTATTGTAATAAAAGACAATTCAACTAAAGTAGTATGATGAGTAACAACAAATACTAAAACCAGTTGCACAGGCTTTCAGGCAACATGTTATAGCGTCAAACTTATTATCACTATCATGACTAGCTCTCATTCAGAAAGCGGCGGATCGAAACCCGCAGAAAAAAAGTACCTGAGACTTGTCAACACTTCTCGTGTCTGTCTGACATTTTTTATAGTTGTAATTTTCGGATGCGTTGCAGCCACAAATGCACCTGCAAGTGACTATACACCTGAATTCACCCTTCCCCAATCAGACCTTCAAGAAGGCCAGTGGTTTACCGCTTCACCGTCTCTGCTAGGCTTTAATCCTGACCCACTGGAACAGTCAGTCGAGAATATTGGACAGTTAAAAGGAGTTTACAGTGTGCTTGTTGTCCGTAACGGATTCCTTGGCTTGGAAAGATATTTTCGCGAAGGGAATCGAATAAAACCACATAATATAAAATCGGCCACCAAAAGTGTACTATCTGCCCTGATCGGCATTGCTGTGGATAAGGGATTTTTGCGGCTGGACCAGCCGATCAGTGACTTTCTGCCCATTGTAAAAACATTAAGTGACCCCAGAAAAAACGATATAACAATTCGTCACCTTTTATCAATGACTTCTGGCCTGGAGCCCACAAGTTATCAGGCTTATAACTCCTGGGTGATGAATGGTGACTGGGTCCGGACAATTCTCAATCGACCGTTAATGGCCGATCCAGGGATTTTGCACCAATACAGCACAGGCGACACACATATTTTATCAGCAGTCTTAACAGCAGCTACTGGTATGAGCACTAAGGAGTTTGCTGTCCGCAACATGTTTGCTCCCATGAACATCAAGGTTTATGGTTGGGAAATAGATTCTCAAGGTATCCAACAAGGGGGGAATAATTTATCAATCATTCCCAGAGATATGGCAAAGTTTGGTCAGTTATACCTCGACGGCGGGACCTTTGGAGATCGTCAGATTATCCCAAGATGGTGGATAGAAGCATCGACCCGGCCCAATTATATCGGGGCACACGATGTTTATGGCTATTACGGTTATCTTTGGTATTCACGTCCAGGAGGAGAAAACGCTTTTGTCGCCGTTGGTTATGGTGGGCAATATATTTACATTTCAACCGAATACGATTGCGTCATTGTAGTAACTTCCACCCTGGAATCAAAGGGTAAAGATTGGGAAAAACAGTTATTTGACCTTTTCCATAATGGTATTATTGCAAGTATCAAATCTGATCAACAACAGTTGCTGAGGGCTGAGCTTGAATTACAGGGCAAACAAGACAACCAGCCTCTCAACCC
>CALZHP010000043.1 GCA_945787325.1 uncultured Desulfobulbaceae bacterium | reverse complement strand
GATAAGCGTGACAGCGGAATACTGAAGCCTCTGACTGCACTTACACAAGAGAAAGGGTCATGGCTCATGCTGATAGTTGCCTTTATTTTTTCATTTGCTGCCGCTGTGGGTAAAAAGGCGATACTCCATTCTTCACCTCTTTTTTTTTCTTTTTTCTTTTTCCTGGTTTTTAACGTTATTATTCTTGCCGGTCTGATAGTGTTAAACAAAATGAGTTGGCGTCATTTGTATGACAACAGGAAAAGGGGTGCGTGGCTTGGCAGTCTGCTTTTTATACATGTCAGCAGCCATGGCCTTGCTATTGCCATTTCGACAGCGGTTTACATGATTTCAGTAAAGAGAAGCAGTATTCTTTTCAGCGTTCTGCTGAGCTGGTTCATCCTGCGGGAATCCCATATTAAAATAAGGGGTCTGGCATCAGTTTTCATGTTTTTGGGAGTTCTGCTCATTACTCTTTTGGGCTAACAAAATGTAATGACTACACAATATATGGTATGTGTCTTTTGTTTTGACACACAATCTTTTTTTTTCTATATTTCCATCTTCCGTGAATTTTTTCCCGGTTTTTTCTCAGGTTGGTTTGCGATTGCTCATATGCATCATGCAAATCGTATCTGGCCATTAATTATGGAATTCAATTAATAAATCTAACAGTAACAAGGAGTTGTTAAATGGAGCTACCAATCAGCTATGATGATGCTGTTAAGGAGTGGGAGCGTTTTGAGGACTATCTGATCAAGGAGAGATATTCGATACGGGATCCGGAAACAGGCAGTCCGAAAGAAAATAGCATGTCTGCAGTGCTAGTCAGGATCAGCAAGGAATTTTCATGTCCCGGTGTAGGTGACGCGCTGATGAATCAAAAAATCATCACGGCAACCCCATTTCTTATGAATGGGGGCAACCCTCATACAGGGCGTAAAGGATTTTATTCCTGTTATCCGCTTGGTGACGTGGAGGATTCCACCGATGCCATTTTTGATATGGAACGAGACCTGGTTACGATCTTTCAGCATTCCGGTGGTGGCGGTATTGATGTCTCCAAAATCCGACCGAAAGGTTCAATTGTAGACAGCGGTCAGGGAACGGCCTCCGGCCCGGTATCATTTGCAAAAGGGTATTCACAGCTTTCCGCACGTATAAGCCAGGGAGGGAAGCGCCGAGGTGCCCTGATGATCCAGGCCGACTGGGATATAAAGGATATTAAAGAACTGATCACTTTCAAAGGTGATAATCCCGGCGTTTTCACAGGCTGCAATGTTTCGATAAATGTAACCGATGATAAATTCTGGGAAGATAAGGAACTTCTGCAGCTTATTGCGGAAAATATATGGAAATCCGGTGATCCCGGGCTACTTTTTACTCGTAAAAGCCTAGAAAATACACCGGTAGACCGTAAACATAATCCTGTTTTTTCCAATCCTTGTGGGGAATATCTCTCAACGAAAGATACGGCCTGCAACCTGCTTACAGTATGTCTCCCTAAATGCCTGGAAGAGAAGGAGGAAGATTATTTTACAAATGTATTTGAGAATTCCAAACTTGCGGCCATGGCCGGTAACGAAATTCTGGACATGGAAGATGGTTTCCCGCCAGTTCAGAGGATAAAGGAAAACACCCTGAAATTCAGGCCGATTGGCATAGGTTTTACCGGCCTGCAGAATGCCATGAATCATTTCGGCATATCCTATGCCGACGAAGAGAAAGCACCACAATTTGCGAAGGCAACGCAACTCGCGCTGATGCTGGGTTCGATGCAGGGAAGCCTGGATTACGCTGAGTATAGCGAGGAACAAGGCAATAAGCTAAAGGTCCGCGAATGGAATATGGATTACACAGACAGGATATTAAAGGAAGCCCTTTCTTTTATTTCTGAAAGAATGCCGAAAAAAAGTGTGTGGCAGAAACAGACCAGGAAAATATTCGGGGCAGTTAAAAAGCAGGGAGGTCTTTTCAACTCAGTGACAACCTCTCAGGCCCCGACCGGGTCTATCTCGCAATTGTTGCGTGTTGCTTGCACCGGTGTCGAACCGTATTTTTCTCTTGTCCAGAGCCGTAAGGTTAAAGATGTAGACGATTCATGGAAGGAATTTACCCTTGTTCCTCTTGAACTTTATGACTATGACAAAGAAAAACTTGCCTGGATCGAGGAGCAGACGGCACATAATATTGAGCCCCTGCAGCAAATCCGTATCCTGGAAGCATGTCAGACCTTTAATCACACTGCAGTCTCCAAAACAATAAACCTTCCCGCTTCTACTACAGTTGAAGAGATAAAGGAGATGCTTGTCATCGCCAGGGGCAGCAAGCTTAAAGGAGTCACCATGTTTCGTGATTCATCTATGGCCGGTGTGCTGGCAGACAGCTCTGCCACTAAAACCACGACAGGCGTCGATTTTTCAGATCTGCCTGAGCGGCGTGGCAGCACTTTCAAATTCAAAGGGCCGGCGTCATTGTATATCACCGCGAACAGGGGTGACTTAGGCCATGTACGTGAAATATTCCTGAATACAACGAAATCCGGTTCAACTATACACGGCATGTGTGAAGCGCTGGGCAGGGTAATGTCAGTTGCTCTACAGCATGACTACAGGTTAGTAGGGAAAATCGCTCGAACCCTGGAGGACATCTCCTCGGACAGCGCCTGGCAGAGTGGAGGTCTGGGGCGGGTTTATTCCATTCCCGCAGCCTTGGCCAAAGTTCTGGATCACAGTGCCACACAGGCCGATGAAAAGGAAGACCCTGAACCATATATTGAGCCGTCGGCTTATTCTTCATATTCATCATGTCCGGCTTGTGGTAAATTGACATTGCGCCGCAGCGGTGGTTGCAGCCAGTGTGTTAGCTGCGGCTATTCCACCTGTTAGTAACAGGAAGTGTGAAAAAATAATGAATGAATGTTGCTTAAAGTTCTCCTTTCTGTTAACAGATTAAATCGTTAATAACTAATTAGAATATAAAGGAACTTGTCAATGGCCGTTGTGAAACTTATTCATCCGATTCATACACTGGAAGACCAGATTATATTTGATAAAGGGGATGATTTTTCCACCGATATTCTTCGGGAACTTATTGCATCCAATAAAGCACCCGATTTCCCGGCCACCTCACTGCTTGCATATGGCGATGTAAATAACGACCTTAAAAGGTTTATCGACAATCCCCCTTACAAGGTTATTTTTTCGGACGAAAAGCAGCGGAATGAGATCCTTGGAGTCATGTCGGAGGTAAAACTACCTTATCCGATTTTGCAGTCGCTTGACTATTTCAAGAAGTATGATTTCCACACCTACCGACACATGCTGATGATATTTGCTTTGGCGACATTGCTAGGCAAGGTTATGATGCCTGATGATAAAGATAGTGTTCACAAAGCGTCTGTAGGGCCCACCCATGATTTTGGTAAAATATGTGTTCCACTTAGTATCCTGGCCAAACCAGAACCACTAACCAAAAGCGAGCGCAACATTCTCGAGCAGCATACCACCGCCGGGTACGCTCTGATCGCATATTATACAAATGATGTAGACAGTTTTGCCGCGCGTGTTGCAAGGGAACACCATGAAAGGCGCGATAGTTCAGGTTATCCTCGCGGTATTGCCCAGAATGATACCCTGGTTGAAATTATAGCGGCCTGCGATGTCTATGATGCATTGATCTCCCCAAGGCCATACCGTCCTGTTTCTTATGACAACAGGACAGCGTTGGAAGTACTCACAGAAATGGCGGAGAAAAAGGAAATAGGATGGAATGTTGTGCAGGCCCTTGTTGCTCATAACCGAAAAAGCAAACCCCATTTCAAAGACTTTACTGTTTCACCGGAGAAAAGGGGAACATCTCCTCCAGGTAACTCCTACGGCATTACAGTTGATGACGAATATGTCTACCAGGAGAATGAAAAATAAAGGGGAAATCCCGAAAGGCTCCAGGATTTCCCCTTTATTTTTTCTTTTGCTCAGTTTTTGACGCTGCTATGAGATTGACTACGGTGTCAATTTATTTGTAAACGAAATTCAGTTCCTTCCCCTTGACGCCTATCTTGACAGTGCCTCCCTTAATAAGACTGCCAAAAAGGATTTCTTCGGTAAGAACGTCTCCAATTTCTTTCATGATAACTCTTCGTAATGGCCTGGCACCATAGTCCGGATCGTATCCTTTTTTTGCCAGAAGAGAACGTGCTGCTTCGCTTAGTTCAATGTGAACCATCTTTTCAGTTAGTTGAGCCTCAAGTTCTCCCACCATTTTATCAACGATCTTCGTCATGACTTTTATATCAAGAGGGTTGAAGGAGATGGTTCCGTCGAGACGGTTTCTGAATTCAGGTGAAAAAAGATTGGTTATAGCTTTCTGTTCCCCGCCCTTCTTATCAGAAATAAAACCTATTGGCTGAGAACTCAATTCCCGGGCACCAGCGTTAGTTGTCATGATCAGGATAACATTCCTGAAGTCGGCTCGCCGTCCGGAGTTGTCGGTCAGCGTAGAATGATCCATTACTTGAAGAAGAATACTGAAGACATCAGGGTGTGCTTTTTCAATTTCATCAAGCAAAAGCACACTGTGAGGATGTTTACGGATCGCTTCAGTAAGCAGGCCACCCTGGTCAAAACCCACGTATCCGGGAGGCGCTCCTATCAGTCTGGCTACGGCGTGTTTCTCCATATATTCACTCATATCAAAACGCTCGAAATGAATAGAAAGTGAAGATGCCAGCTGACGTGCTACTTCTGTTTTCCCAACACCTGTCGGACCTGCGAACAGAAATGCGCCGGTTGGTTTTTCCGGGTGATTCAGTCCGGCACGAGATCGTTTCACAGATGTTGTAATTGCTTCGATGGCTTCGTCCTGACCATAAATAAAGGACTTGAGGGACTTGCCCAGTTTTTTGAGCTGGCTTCTTTCATTTCTGGTATTGCTTTTTGCAGGAACCCTAGCCATGCGTGAAACTACTTTTTCTACATCGCGAACAGAAATTGTTCGTCTCTTTTTTTGCACTTCAGCCAACCGGAATGCAGCTCCTACTTCGTCGAGCACATCAATAGCTTTGTCCGGCAGAAATCGGTCATTTATATAACGATCTGCAAGCTCAGCGGTTGCCTTAATTGCGGGATCAGAATACTTCAGGTTGTGGTGTTCCTCGTAACGAGACTTCAGACCTTTCAGGATTTCGATAGTATCGGTAACTGACGGTTCCTCGATATCAACTTTCTGGAATCGGCGAGAAAGGGCACGGTCTTTTTCTACGTAGTTTTTGTGCTCTTCATATGTTGTGGACCCAATGCATCGAAGAGTGCCTGCCTGGAGGGCCGGTTTCAATAGGTTAGAAGCATCCATGCTGCCGCCACTTGTCGCACCCGCGCCGACAATTGTATGGATCTCGTCAATGAAAAGGATAGTATTTGTTTCTTTTTCAACTTCGGATATAACACCCTTGAGGCGCTGTTCGAAGTCACCCCGGTATTTTGTGCCGGCGAGAAGGGCACCCATGTCAAGCAAGCGAATCGATACACCCTTCAGCATATCAGGAACTGTTCCTTCATAAATATGGAGTGCAAGCCCTTCAGCAATGGCAGTTTTGCCAACCCCGGGTTCGCCTACAAGAAGAGGATTGTTCTTCCGTCTGCGTGACAGAATCTGCATGAGGCGTTTTAATTCTCTTTCTCTGCCAATGAGAGGGTCGATAAGACCGCCCGCTGCTTTTTTTGCAAAGTCTACAGTGTATTTATCAAGAGCAGTGTCCTTCTTGGTTTTCTGTTCTCGTTCAGTTTCGGCTGGAGGGTGAGAGGGCTGCTCATCAGGTAAACCATGCGATATGCTTTCCAGTATTGACATACGGTCTACACCTTCTGAGCTGAGAAAATAAACTGCGTGTGATTCCGGCTCTGAAAATATAGCAACAAGAACATCACCAGAATCCACCTCATCTTTTCCGCAGCTTTGCACATGGTTTATTGCCCGCTGAAGTACGCGATTAAAAGCGATTGTCTGTGCAGGTTCTTTGGCAATTGTCGTGTTATGGGTCGGCAGTTCACTTGAAAAAAAGTCCATCAGCCTTTTTTTCAGCTTTTCAGTATTTCCACCACAGTTAGAAATGATACGCACAGCGAAATCATCGTGCAGCAGACCATAGAGCATATGTTCCACGGTTACATATTCGTGGTTGTAAGTTTTTGCCTCTCGAATTGCCATTACCAGAGACATTTCCAATTTTCTGTTAAACATGATATTTAAGACTCCGTTTCGAGTATTTGTTGCTTGTATTATACCAGATAATAAGCTCTTAAAGTGTTAATTTTTTTCCATTGTACATTTTAAAGGATATTCATTCTTCTTTGCCAGATCAAGGACGACAGCTACTTTCATTTCAGCCACCTCCTTGGGATATACGCCTGCAGTACCAACTCCGTTATTATGCACATTGAGCATTATTCTTGTTGCCTCACCCGTGTTTTTCTGGAAGACATTCTCCAGTATGAGAACTACGAATTCCATTGAGGTATAGTCATCATTGTGCAGCAGTACTTTATAAAGGGGAGGTTCTTTGACCTGCTGCCGCTTTTCTGTAATTGTCCAACCTTCGTAATTTTTATCCGCACCACTCATTGTCAAGACTCTCGTATTTCTTTTTATATCAAGCGTTTCTCAATGTTTGTTCACGTTCAGGCATTTGTAGATTGTTTGTTTTGACCGGACCAATTATCAGCCTGAAAAGAAGATCTTCGAGGATAACGCTGTCCGGTACTCCTGACCCTTTAACCCTGAATTCTGCTGCAAGAATTTTAGCCAGACCATCCTGCAGGTCCTCGCAATTAAATTTTTCCGCCTGCTTGAATTGCATATAAAGAGCATAAGGGTGCCCTTTCCATAAAAGGGTATTCCACTGTTCACGTCCTTCTTTTATTTCCGGTAAGTATGCTTTTTGAAAAATGGGAAAAGACATTCCGGTTTTATATCGTGGCTCAGCCAGACCCTGAAATGATCGAACCAGAAGCATTTTTCTTATGTGGTTACGAAGTGTCGCCAAGATGGCGAGAGCATGTGTACCTTTATCCTGCAGTCGGGAAAGGATCACAAGTGCCGTTTCCAGTTTTTTTGCTGTAAACGCTTCAGTCAGTTCAAAAAGAGCTTCTTCGCGAGTCCGACCAGTAATGGCATTGAGGTCATCTAATGAAACAGTGTCACTATCACCCGTATAGAGCGCCAGTTTTTCTGTTTCCATAACTGCTGCATCAGGATTGAACCCCACTCTTTCCAGAAATATCGGCAACGCTTCGGAAGTTAATTTCTTTCCGTATTTTTTTAGTGTTTTAATGACAAGTTCTTTAAGAAGGGCATCCTGGTCTTTACGGGCGGCACTGCTGACACCTGTATCTACCGAAAGGTCTACGAGTGTTTCATTCTTTTGGATGTACTTGAATAAACGTTTTCTTTTATCGACAGTTTCAGCTAACAGAATGAGGATATTGTTGTCCGGAATTCCTTTTTCGAAGGCAGCTATGAAATGATCAGATACGTCAGTTTTCGTAGAGTCATCAGCCTTATGTTCAGAAGTGAATTCTGCGTTTTCAATATCATTGATCCATTTAAGGTCTTCTTTGGGCTTGTTAAATCCGAAAGCTGTTTTCCAGCGTGACGGTGAATAAGAAGCAATGTCTTCGTTAATTAATTCATCGGAGGTCATTCCTGCTGCATCGAGGAATTGTTTTAAGAAACGAGCTGATTGCTTAACTTCTTTAGAGATGTATGCTTTGTAAGCCTTATTAAGAAGACTCCCGGCAACATTTTTTGAGAGAAATAATTTCGTATCTGAAACCTGCAGAATTTTACGACCCTGGAAGAGGCTGAATGTTCTTAGAAGATTTAAAGTTCTAACCTGGTCTTCCTGATCTCCGTCAACCATTTGCAGCTGGGTCTTTCGCAGAGCAGTGTCGGGTATGAGTTTGTCTGCTATCTCAGCTGCAGTATTACGACAAAGATAACGATCGCCAAAAACCAGGTAAACCTGGCTTGTTATTCCCTTGTTTATTTCCTGCAAAAGTATGGGAATATCTTTCCTTTTATATAAAGCCATAAGGATTTCCTGTTAAGCATCTGCTGCTATTTTCCAGTTACAGGTTACAAATGTAATACAACGCTAATACTATAATAATTTTTTGTCTCTGCGTCTCTATCTGAAGTGATTTAATAAAACCTTGAAGCAGGTATATATGGAAGTTATCCGTACTAAACTTTTGACTGCTAGCGCAACGAAATACACTTTCTTCATTCACTTAACGAGTTTGCTTACTCCGACAATATTTACATTTTCTTTAATTTCTTTTTCCATGCTCTTGAGAGCCTCGAAAGTTTCAGGGTTAGGATGCCCTATACCTATTGCGTGCCCCCTTTTTTTCGCCAGAGTCAGAAGGCTTTTGATCTGTTTTTCAATTTTTTCCCTATCCGGGTCATTATCTAAAAACACATTGCGTTCGGCAGTTTTAATGCCCATGTTCCGGGCAAGTTCAAACCCTAAGCTTTTAGATGAGGTTATGCTGTCTACAAAAAAGAGATTGTTTTGTCGAATAAGTGACAGAAGATATTTCATTGCCTGTTCGTTCTCAGTGAAGCGTGAACCCATATGATTGTTAACTCCAATTGCCATGGGTACGGCGTCAAGATCCTGGACAAAAATAGAACGCATATTATTTCTGTTCATTGATAAGTAGATACCTCCTGGGCCGAGATTCCAGGTTGGGTCGGAAGGTTCAAGAGGTAGATGCAGGAGGATGTCTTTACCCAATTGTCCAGCTTTTTGAGAAAGGTTGCCGGTAAAAGGACCTTCCGGAAGAAATGAAAACGTCAGGTTTAGATCCATATTTATCAGCCTGTTGCCGACTTTGCGCCGGTACCCCATATCATCAATTATGATTGCAACCCTGGGTTTGTCAGAACTTAAATCCTTAGCAATTTGGATCCGCTTTTCCTGTTTGGCACTTTTTTCTGGCACAGAAACGGCTGGGGCAGATTTTGCAGTCTGCTGTGTAGGTTTTTTCTTGACAGTTGCTGCAATTTCAGGAACTTGTTTTTTTTCGGCCTCGAGTGGGGATGTCCATGTGCGCAGGAAAATGATATAGATAGTAGCAGCGAGGCTGACTATCAATAGCCCTGCCAGGAAACTTCCTATGAGGAATTTTTGCCGCAGACTTTTTTTGTTTGCGGTATTTTTCTGTTTTCTTTTTTTGCGTCCCGGGCTCTTACCGGCACCAGATTTATTTCTTGTTTTCGTGGCCATTATTTTGTGGAGTGGAGAAATAAGTATATCTTGTTACTGTGTACTTTATTATAATTTATCAAATAAGTTATTTTTCTCTGGACAGGACATAGCGTGCAAGTGCAATCAAGATTTTTTTAGCATCACCAGCTGATCTATCTTCAACATTTTCAAGAGTATTTATGGCGTTATCAACCATTTTGTTTGCTTTGTCCCTGGAATACTGAATACTGTCATATTGATCAAATAATTTTTGTATCGTTTCTATGTGGTTATTTCTTCTTGTCCGGTCTCCAGCAAGAAGGTCAAGAATAAAGTCCCGGTCGGCTAATGAAGCTGCGTCAAGAGTGTGAATAAGCGGCAGGGTCATTTTCCCTTCACAAAAATCATTGCCTACAGCTTTGCCGGTTTTGCCGGGAGTGCCAAGATAGTCGAGCAAATCATCAATAATCTGAAATGCATTACCAAGGTTGGCACCATAATTATGTAAAGCATTGGTGATGGTTTTATCTGCTCCTGCATATATAGCCCCTGTTTCACATACCGCAGCCAGAAATACCGCTGTTTTTCCGTTAATTACCTCAAAATAATCTTTTTCAGACTGATTGAAATTCTGTGCGTTTATAAGCTGCAGGAACTCTCCTTCCACCATGGCAGCAGTTGCATCGCAGATAACATTCAGACATTCTTTACCCCCCAGACAGCCAATCAGGTGCATTGATCTTGAATGAAGAAAATCACCAGCAAGAATTATGGGGTTAGTTCCCCAGATGGTATTTGCTGCGGCTTTCCCCCGGCGTGTTTCGGCATGGTCTATTACGTCGTCATGTAGCAGAGTGGCGGCATGCAGGTACTCATAGGCCATGGCTAGTTTGTATAAAGAATCGTCATGTTTACCGCACAATTGGGAGCTTATAACAGTCAGTAACGGTCGAATTCTTTTGCCGCCGTTGAAAACAGTGTATTCAAGAATTCTGGCAAGCAGCTGATCCTTTGTGCGTTTAAGATCTTCCCGCATGAATTCATCAATTTTTACTGCCATTGGCCCAATATGGGAGAGCAGTTCTTTCTTGTCCAACGAAGTATTCCTCCAACGAATATTAATCGGATTTCTTATGGAAAAAAGCTGCAAGTTCTTCCAGGTTGCGGGTAATCGGGCTTGGGGGAAGGCTATCCAGGAAAAGACGTCCGTATCGTTTAGTAAAGAGACGGATGTCCAATATTGCCAGGAGTCCCTTGTCCGTTGAAGCACGCATTAAACGTCCGATTCCTTGCCGCAGTGAAAGTATAGCTCTGGGTGTCTGGAAATCCATGAAGGGGTTGCCGCCCTCCTGCCTGATTTTATTAATTCGTGCCATGATAACAGGGTCGCTTGGTACTTCAAAGGGTAATTTATCTATAATGACACAACTGAGCGATTCGCCGGGAACATCTACACCTTCCCAGAAGCTAGCCACTGCCAGAAGGACAGAGTCTGTTTGGTCCTGAAATGTTTCAAGGAGAACATTTTTTGGAGCCTCTCCCTGAACCAGAATCGTAAAAGGAAGGTGCCCGGTCAGAAACTCATATGTGCTTTTCATGGCCTTGATACTGGTAAAAAGTACAAGGGCGCGGCCCTTAGAATGCTTCAGAATATCTAGAATTCTCTGCTGAGCGGATTCAAGAAATGCGGGCTGGCTCGGCTCCGGAAAAGAATTGTTCTGTCTATTATTGGGAATATAAAGCAAGGTACGGTTTTTATAGTCAAAAGGAGAAGGCAACTTTAGGGTTTCAGTATCAAGAGGCAGGCCAAGCCGATCTTTAAGATATGCGAAACAGCCCCCAACTGTAAGTGTTGCTGAAGTGAAGATACTGCTGTTTACCTTTGAATAAAGTGTTTCTTCAAGAACAGAAGAGATTTCTATAGGAGAGGCGGACAGGGTGACAGTTTTTTCGCGGCGTTCAAACCAGCGAACATATGAGTCGTTTTCATTGTGAGCTGGTGAGGTGATTGATTGAAGCTTGTCATGCAGTTCTTGGCCGCGTCTTTCAAGAGCGCTCCATACATCATTCAGCACAGCAAGTGAATCGAGTCTGTCGCAAAGCCGTAAGATTTCATGAGAGAGAACTGATAGCTCTTCATGCCAACGCGGCTCCTTTGAAATGAAGTCATCAAGAGGGAATTTGCCTTTTTGGCCTGGAAAAAGCTTGGCAAAATGATCTGCCTGATTAAGAAGGCTGCCTGTAAGCTGTGATACTTTAACCCTGTCTTTCTCTTTCAATTCTAATTGTGCTGACTTTTCGATATCGCTTACCAGATCGAGAAGCTGGTAATGGCTGAAAGTTATACCAAAATATCGTGTACCAATTGACTCTAAATGGTGAGCCTCGTCAAAGATTACAGATTCATAGCGGGGGAGCACTTCTCCGAAGCCGAAGCGGCGCAGAGCCAGATCAGAGAAAAACAAGTGATGATTGACGACAAGCAATCTGGAAGCGGCCGCTTTTTTTCTCAACCTATTGATAAAGCACATCGATTCTTCAGGGCATTGACTTCCGAGGCATTGGCTGGTTGAGGAGCTGATTTCATGCCAAAGAGAAGAATTGTCCTGCAGCCAGGATATTTCAGCTCTGTCGCCCGAGTGGGTTTCTTTTGCCCAGCGTGCTATGTCGTCTAGATATTTTTTCTCGTAAAACATATGTTGCTGGGACGAAGCGAGCAACTGGTGGAAGCGGTAAATACACAAGTAGTTCTGTCTACCCTTGACGCACAGCACACTGAGATCCGGGTCAACATATTTTTTTATAAAAGGTATCTCTCTGCTCAGAATCTGTTCCTGGAGATTTATTGTAGCGGTAGAAATGATAATTTTCTGTCCTGACAGGACAGCCGGTATAAGGTAGGCAATTGTTTTGCCTATGCCTGTTTCCGCCTCCGCTGCCAGAATGCCTCCTTCCAGTGTGTGCCCGACTGCCAGTGCCATTTCCATCTGGTCAGGTCGGAATTCGTAGGCAGGAAGCTCTTGGGCCAGTAAGCCTTCAGGTTCGAAAATTTCTCTTATATCTTTATCGTTCATCCCTATATTGAAGGCCAGTGGCCTGTAATGTTCTGTTGTTGCAGTGGCGGTAAAAATAAGTATATTGCCGGCTGTTCTTGTTATGTGTAGTAAATTGTTTTACAACGGAGGCACAGAATACCACCTTGTCCGGGAATATCAACTGCAATGAAAGAACCTTTTCTCCCCTGGAGGAAGCAATATATTGATTATAAAATAATCGTTCACGCCCAACTTCAATTTACCAGTCACGTAATGCATGATGAGCTCTTGACAGAATAAGGGTGCACGAGTAAAGAAGTATTTAGTCTGATGCTGAAGGGCGTTATTGAAATAGTACATAGAAGTTCTTGGTTATAAAAATGCTTGAAGATATTTCCGGGCTACATAAACACGCTTCCATACCCACAAACCAGCTTTTGATTGATGATGAAATTATTCTCATTGTTGACGATGATGCCGGCATAAGTGAACCACTGAAAACCTATTTTGAAATGGAAGGGCTTGCTGTTGCAGTAACGGAAAGTGCAGCTGGATGTCTTCACATGCTCGACACACGTCATGTGGCCCTCGTTTTGCTCGATATAGGCCTGCCGGATACAGATGGTCTTACCCTGCTCCCGCAATTAGTTGAAAAATATCAAGATCTTGCCGTTGTCATGCTCACTGGAGTTGACGACCTGCAAACTGCTATAGATTGTATCCGCAATGGTGCAGATGACTATATTTCTAAGCCTGTTCAGTTTCAGGAGATACTTTTTGTTATCAGGAAAGTTCTGGAAAAGCGTAGGTTAATCTTTGAAAACCGGAAGTACAATGAAGAGCTTGAAAAAGCCCATTTCCGCATTCGACTCCTGCATCAGCTTTCGTTGAAAATGAATACGGTCTACTTGAGTACAGTGGAATTGGAAGAGATCCTCCGAGCTATTCTGGTAGGTATTACAGCTGAAGAAGGGCTGCGTTTTAATAGAGCGTTTTTGGCAATTTTTGATGATCAGGAAAGGGTCTTACGAGGGCGGCTTGCCATTGGTCCTGATTGCCGCGAGAGAGCTGGGCATATCTGGGCCGAAATGAAGGGTAAGCAGCTGGATTTTCTTGATATAGTCAAAAATATAAATGGTTCCTGCTCTGAAAGTGATGTGGCTGTTAACAAACTTATACGAGAACTTGAGGTGCCAGTTGATCATAAGGAGCACATACTTATCAGGGCGGCCAATGAAAGAAAAAGTATTGTTGTAACCGGTGGGCGGGCGGAAGTTGAAGTTCCGCATGATCTTTTGCAATTATTGAGTGAAGACACATTTGTGGTTGTTCCCCTTTTCTCTCCAAGTCGGTCCCTCGGAGTTATTATAGCAGATTATTTTGTTACCCATCAGCAGATAACTGATGAAATTGTCAGTTCGCTGGAACTATTTGCTAGCCAAGCGAGTCTGGCTATCGAACATAGCCATTATTACATGGACATGCAGGCAAAAATAACGGCACTTGAAGCCGTGACTCATGAACTCGACAAAAACAAGGACCTCCTGGTCGAGGCTGAAAAGTTTTCCGCTCTTGGCCATATGTCTGCACAGCTGGTGCATGTAATCAGGAATCCGGTTACTTCTATTGGCGGGGCAGCGAGAGTACTTGCCAAACGGGCCACAGGGGAAGAGTGGCTCAAGTTCATAGAAATGATAATTAAGGAGACATCCAAGCTGGAATCCACTCTCGGAGACCTGTTTGATTTTGTACAGCAGTCCGAGACCAATCGTGAGAAAGCCTCTCTATTCTCCCTGATAAAAAAGACAAACATGCTTGTCCAGACATCAGCAGCAAAACAGAGCGTTACGTTAACTCTTGACCTGCCGGAACCAGACCCACAGATTTATATGGATATTCGTCAGATCCGTCAGATGCTACTGCAGTTGGTAAGAAACGGTATTGAAGCGATGCCGGATGGCGGAAGGCTGACTGTTAAGGTGAGAATTGAAGATGGAAAGGCTGTCATCCTGATTTCTGATACTGGTGTCGGTATGGTTGAAGGTGGCATGGAAAGATCCAAAGATCCGTTTTTTACAACAAAAACTTATGGGACAGGCCTTGGGCTTACCCTGGTTGAACAAATTGTCCAGGAGCATGAGGGTGCTTTCAATCTCAAAATGAGAGAAGAGGGGGGGATGGAGGCAAGGGTGGAACTACCTATTGCCGAGGATTAGTTCACATCCCATTAATACCTTTATTTCTCACTTCCTTTTTAATCCCGGCCCACGCAGCCATGAAATAATAACTCCGCAAAATCCTATTGCGGCAGCAGTATAGTATGATGCGTGCAACGCTTTCATAAATGGCTCGATATGTTGCATGCCGAAATCTTTCATGTCGAGTCCTCCCGTATATTTCCCAAATAAATACGAAAAAACAAGTCCCGACAGGGCAACCCCAAGCAACATGCCCAGGTTGCGCGCAGTCGCAAGCAGTCCGGCTGAGACACCGGTATATTTGTTTTTTACATGTGCAAGAACAGAGGCGCTGTTCGGAGAGAGAAACATAGCCTGCCCGCATCCGAGGGCGGCCAGTCTGGCAGCGACTGAAAAAGGGGTAGCGTCTGGTGTAAGTCGGGCCAGCAGAAAGAGGCTGATGCTGCTGATTAGCAAACCCAGTGTTGCTGGAATTCGAGACCCTATAGAGTCTGACATATGCCCTGCAATAGGAGCTACAACTATTACAGTAACTGGAATGGCCATCATGACAAGCCCCATCCGTGATGCCGAAAGGCCAAGAATTCGGTCAAGATAGAAAGGCGTGAGGATGGTTGCTGCAAATAAAACGGCAAATGATAGAAGGGATGTAATAATTGCTACGGAGAAAAATCTTCTTTTAAACAGTGCGTAGGGAAGCAGGGGGTTTTGAAAAGCAGCTTCATGTTTGATAAACAGGTAAAAAACAAGGATACTTAGTGCCGGGAGAATGAAAAAAGTTGGGTTAGACCATGCTGAAGCCGATGCTGTAATGGCAACTAGTGATAGGGTTATAGCAATGGCCCAGGTTGTGTTGCCGACGGTGTCAAACTTTTCCAGGCTGTGAGCATGTTCCGATTTCGGCAGGATAATACTTGCTAATATGAAAAAAATAAAACCGATGGGAACCGTAACAAAAAAAATTGCTCGCCAGGAATAAGTATCGATAAGGAAACCTCCGAGGGCCGGGCCGGTCATCAGGCCAAGTGAAACCGACATTCCGATCATTCCTAATTGCCGACCGAGTATTTCTACCGGAAAATTTTCCTTGATAATTGCCGGACCAGACGACATCATCATGGCAGCCCCTACGGCTTGTGCCAGGCGGGAAAAAATTAGCAGATGTATACCGGCTGCAATACCGCAAAGAAAAGATCCACAAGCGAAGAGTAGCATGCCGATGGAATAAATACCTTTTCTGCCCAGAAGATCACCAAGGTGTCCCCAGAAAAGAAGTGATACTGTAATAGTCAGCAGGTAAATCATAACAACCCACTCGGTTCGGTGCAGAGAGCTTTGAAAATCATTCATAATAGATGGCAGAGCAACGTTAAGCATGCTGCTGTCAAGCGTAGACATAAATACGCCGGTAGCCACGACTATGAAAATTGGCCATTGGTTTTCTGTTTGCTGCAACGATAAAGACCCTTATAGTTGATTGATAATTAATTTCGCATGCAGAATGCCATACTCTTTCGCTGAGTTCAACTGAACAAATGCAATAAAAAGAAAACGCATGTAAATGTGGGATTACAGATATAGTTCGTATAGTTGGGGTTGATAAAATGACTAAACGGCATTATGTTTGCTGGCTGCACACAGAAGCTAACAAAAGTGCTGGATTGTAGTAATTTTAAAATAATGCCTTAAGCAAAACTCGCGTTAGATTTTCAGGAGCTAACTTATGAAGAAAATATTTTCTGTCTGCATCATGCTCATGCTTTTCGTATTTGCAGCTTGTAGCCAGGGTCCGGATTCAAAGGGAAAACAGAGTGAAGTACCATCCATAGTGCCGGGAGAAAGGATGTCTATGCCTCAGTTTGCACTGCCTTCACCTGACGGCAATGTTGTTAAAAGTGAAGCATTGGCAGGAAAGGTTCTTCTGGTAACTTTTTTTGCAACATGGTGTCCGCCATGTCTTGAGGAAATCCCAACGCTGATTGAAATGGAAAAGGAATATGGCGGAGATGATTTCGCGGTTGTCGCCTTCTCCGTCGACTATGATGAGGAGAAATTGGTAAATAAGCTCATTGAAAAGTTTGGCGTAAACTATCAGGTAATTATGGCTGATGATGAAGTCGCTATGGGGTTTGGTGGTGTTAGCGGTATCCCTGTATCTTTTATAGTTGATAAAAAAGGCAAATTGCGAAAGAAATATGTTGGATATACAGAGCATGATGTATTTGAAGTTGCTATAAAGGAAGTTCTTAAAGAAGGGTAATATATAGTTTCGTTAATAAGATTTATTCGATTGTTTGCAGCTGACAAAAAAAGCCGTCGGACGAGGGTCTGGCGGCTTTTTTGTTTATATTTGTAAGCCTGTCTACGCCCAGACAACCCAGTAGGCAATCAGCAGTGCCATTATCAGGGCGATGCCAAATTCAAAAAAAAGAGAGACCACAGTTCCCACAAATGCACCAGTTCCGGCCTTAATACCCTCCCTGATGTCTTTCATGGAAAAGAATATTTCAAATATAAAGGCCCCAAGGAATGCCCCCAGAAAAAGCCCTCCTGGAACAGGAAAGATAAAACCGGCAACAGACCCGACGCAGGCCCCGATTATGCCGTACTTTGTTGCCCCGAACTTTTTCGCTCCGAAGCCTGTCAGAACGTACTGTCCCATGGCCCCAAGTATGCTGAGTGCCATAAGGACAAGAAGGTTCCCAATAGATATGGGGTGAAAATTTGTCATCAAGGCATGGGTTAAAGCACCAAGCAGGATTATGCTGGTTCCCGGAATGGATGGTATCAGGGTGCCGATTACACCTATGAGTATAAACAGAGAAAGGACGAATGACTCCAAAGTCTAGGTTCTCCAGCGATTTTTTAGGTTTACAATCATTGTCCATCAACTTATAGTACCGAGCCTATGAACGTTATGTATTCCATTTTTCTGGGGATTCTGCAAGGAGCTACAGAGTTTTTGCCCATATCGAGCTCCGGTCACCTAGTGCTGGCGGAACATTACCTGGGTCTTAAAGAAGCCGGTTTGCCCTTTGATGTTGCTCTTCACATGGGAACTCTGACGGCTATTCTGATTTATTTCAGACGGGATTTTTTGGCCATGTTTTTGTCTCTTATTAAGGGGAAGGGGTCGGGCAAAGATTCGGACTTTAACCGTAAATTATTCCTGTATATCTGTCTGGCAACAATACCTGGTGTATTTGCAGGTCTTCTTTTCGGCAAAGCGGCTGAAACTACCTTGCGTTCGCCGCTGGTAATAGCAGGAACTCTTTCAGGTGCCGGTCTTCTGCTGCTTTTGTCTGAACGTGCGGGGAGGCGTAATCGGGATTTCAAATCACTAACTCTTGCAGATGCGCTCATCATTGGTTTTTCGCAGGCATTTGCAATTGTGCCTGGCGTTTCCAGGAGTGGAATCACCATGGCAACCGGACTGTTTCGAGGCATGAACCGCATGGCTGTTGCCAGGTTTTCATTCCTTCTGTCTGCACCAATTATTTTCGGTGCCGGTGTGTACAATATCCCGAAAATTATGGAGCAGGGTATGAAAGGTGGGCAATTAGGAATCTATCTTTCCGGGTTCCTCTCAGCGGCTGTTTCCGGGTACTTTGTAATTGCTTTTTTATTGAGGTTCGTGCAGACAAGGAGCCTTGATATATTTGCTTATTACAGATTCATTCTGGCAGCTATAGTAGTTGCCGCCCTGATATTGAAATAATTAAATCTGATAGTTTTTGAGGGAAATTATGAACGCCAATGATCTGCCGCCTAAGGCAGGGGAAATTTTTAAAAAAATAAGAAAAAAACATAAAGTTGCTTTTGAAACACTAAAGCTCAATGATAAAGAGATTAAATTACTTCAGGTTACTGATCTCGAGTCTCTGCTGGCCGGTAAAGATCCGTTCAATGATGTATCGGAATTCCCCTTATGGGTAAAATTGTGGGAAGCTTCACTGATATTATCCCATGTAGTGGCCGCCCTTCCGCCAGGAAGCGGTGCAACATTTCTCGAACTTGGTGCCGGTCTTGGTGCTTCGGGACTTACTGCAGCAGCATGTGGTTATAATGTTACACTGAGTGATTATGGAAAGCATATACTTGATTTCCAAAAGGTTAGCGCTGCAGCAAATGGCTTTGATAATGTCAATTTCGAGATTATTGACTGGAAAAAACCACCTGATTTGCCCAAGTACGACGTCATTGCCGGGGCGGAAATTCTTTTCAATGAAGATTTCTTTGAGCCCCTGCTTAATGTGTTTAATAAGCTGCTTGCCCAAGACGGGACAATATATCTGGCACATGATGCCAGAAGGAAAAGCTTGCCCGATTTCCTGAACAAAGCAGCGAAAAACTATGATATTGCCGTCAGCAGCAGGACTTTAACTTCAGATGGCGAAAAAAGAACTGTTATTGTCAATCGTTTGCGCCCTAAAAGAAAATTAGTTGAGTAGTTTTCTGTATGAGTTGATGTAAACTGAATTCCATTATGTCGTATTATCCAATAAGTCTGGAGCTTGAAAACCTCCCATGCGTTGTGATTGGCGGAGGTAAAGTTGCCGAAAGAAAGGTGATGGGCCTGCTTGAATGCGGGGCACGTGTGACCGTGATCAGTCCGGATATCACACCCGAAATATCATCACTCCATGATGACGGGTCATTAGTCTGGCTGAACAGGGAGTATGAAAGAGGGGACCTTGAAGGTGCCTTTCTGGTTATTGCGGCAACCGATAATGTCGATGTGCAGCTGCAGGCTCATGAAGAGGCAGGCAGGCTTGGATCGCTCTTAAATGTCGCAGATGTTCCTAAATGGTGTAATTTTATATTGCCTGCCACAGTCAGGCAGGGTGATTTGACGGTTTCTATTTCTACCGGAGGAAAAAGCCCGGCTTTTGCTCGGCAGCTGCGGATGGAACTTGAAAAAAGGTTCGGTCCGGAATATAAAATAATGCTCAGTATTCTTGGAGCATTACGTCCGTATGTTCTGGCAGAAGGGAGGCCCCAATCGGAAAACGAAGTCCTGTTTAATCAGCTTCTACATCCGGAGATTCCTGAATGGATAAGAAACAGAGCATGGGATAAGCTGGAGAGCCACCTTCTATCAGTTCTTGGAGATATAATGAGTTCCGAGGTTCTGGGAGAGGTGCGAGGTATAGTGAATTTGAAACAAAGTGCTGCGGGGTGATGAATATATGGGCGATCTTCTTTTTAAGGGCACCTTTCTCCTCTATCTTCTATCCACAATTATATATTCGGTCTTTTTTTTCTCACAGAACAAGACGGTGCGCAAAACGGCACGGATGTTTCTGCTGGGAGCAGGTATATTTCATACGATTTACCTGATATTCAGATATTTTGAGGCCGGACATACGCCACTGACGAGTAACCACGATATTGTTTCCTTTTTTTCCTGGGCCATGGCATGGGGTTTTTTATCATTCCGCTGGCGTTATCAGATAAAGAATTTTGGTTCTTTTGTAAGCATTCTGATTACGTTGCAGCTAATTGTTGCAGCTATGTCATCATCCGAGGTTCGTGAGCTGCAACCGGAATTGCAGAATATTCTGTTTCCGATTCACGCGTCCATTATCATTACAGCAATAGCTTTTCTGGCTATGGCATTCTGTGGGGCAATAATGTACCTCCTCCAAGAGAGGGAGCTTAAAAGCAAACGTTTTGGTTTCTTTTTCTCCCGTTTGCCATCTTTGGATGCCCTCGATACACTGAACCATCATTGTCTGTCCATCGGTTTTCCACTGTTGACGCTTGGAATGATCACCGGATTAATTTGGTCAAAACAGGTGTTCGGCTCTTTCTGGAGTTGGGACCCCAAGGAAACCTATTCACTTATAACCTGGCTGTTATACGCTGCCATTCTACACCAGCGCTTCACTGTTGGGTGGCGAGGCCGCCGAATTGCATTCTTTACAATTATCGGCTTTGTCGTTTCACTGATAACGTTTTGGGTTCCAAGCTACCATTTTACGGGGTTATAGAGAAAGATGTCGGCAGAAAAATTAATGCTTCTGGGGGTCAACCATAAAACCGCCCCCGTTGAAATTCGCGAGAGACTGGCTTTCTCAAATGATCCCGGAGTCCCCTATCGGGAATTAAAGGCAATTCCGGGCTGTGAAGAATTCACTTTCCTCTCCACCTGTAATCGGGTTGAGGTTCTCTTTGTAAGTTCCAAGGGTGATGAAACAGAAAGGAAGGTCAGAGATTTTTTATTTGCCGGTAGTATGTCATACGATGAGGCTGGGAAGTATGTATATCTCTATAAAGGTGAGGAGGCTATCCAGCACCTTTTCAGGGTAGGGGCCAGCCTTGATTCAATGGTAGTTGGAGAGCCCCAGATCCTTGGTCAGCTTAAAGATGCCTACCGGACTTCATCGGACCAAAGTTGTACCGGGGTAATCCTGAACAGGTTGTTGCACAAAGCATTTTCAGTAGCCAAAAGGGTGCGCACCGAAACGGCGATAGGCTCCAGTGCAGTTTCCATCAGTTATGCAGCGGTTGAACTCGCTAAGAAGATTTTCGGTAACCTGAAAGGAAAAAGGGCTATGCTGGCAGGTGCCGGTGAAATGGCGGAGTTGGCGGCCCAGCACCTCCTCAACCAGGGAATTGCAGAAGTAGTTGTCGCTAACAGAACATTTGAAAGGGCAGTCAATCTGGCTCGCTGTTTCAACGGTAAACCACTGGCTTTTGAAGAACTGGTTCCGGAACTGGCGCACGTCGATATCCTGATAAGTTCCACCGGTGCGCCTGACCTTATCCTGCATAAGGAAGATGTAAAACCAATCATGAAAAAGCGTCGCAATCGTCCACTTTTTCTCATTGATATAGCAGTGCCGAGAGATCTTGATTCCAAGCTGAATGATTTGGATAATGTTTACCTTTACGGCATAGATGATCTCAACAATGTCATAGATATAAACAAGTCTGAGAGAGATAAGGAGGCCGTGAGGGCCGAGCGAATAGTGACGGAGGAAGTACTTAAATTCATGCTCTGGCTTGGCAGCATGGAAGTAACCCCAACAATAGTTGCGCTTAGAGAACAAGCCCAGGAAATATGTCGTGATGAGATTTCCAGAACCTTGGCCAATTGTAAAGACCTTTCTCCAAAAGATCAGAAGTCAATTGAGAAGATGGCTTCAGCGATTTCCAACAAACTCATGCATCATCCTATCCTTTTTCTCAAAGGAGAAGATGCCCCGGAAGACCAGAGGCGAAAGCTGGCAATATTTCGAAAAATGTTCAGCCTGGATTCTGTAAGTAGACAGGACAATGGTGAGTCAGATTAAGTTTCCTGATAATTCAAAAATCATTCAATAAAGAAGTAATGCCACGATGTAATACCGAAAAGAAGAAGCTCCTGGAAGAGGAGTGCTTAATTGTGAGAACTTCCGGTGAGATTCCTGAAGTAGCTATGTATAGCTCAATTTATTACATGACTGAAGATCCTGATGGTCCGAATATTGAACTCCACCCAGATGATGTAAAAGACCTCAAGATTGCTGTAATTGAACGGTATCAGGAAATTATTCTGCGTGATCTTGCTCCTGAGAACCGTGACAAAGGTCTCTATCGTGGCCTGGCCCGAAGCGTAGCCAACTGGCAGCGTTTGACAAAGTTCTGCGCTAAGGAAAATCTTGATCCTGGTCCTGTCCGATCTGCAGCTGCAAAGGCTCTCATTATTTTCATGCGGCAGGAGACTAAAGATGTGATGAGCGGAGTCAGAACAACCTGCATCAATTGCTCTTCCTCAGAACTTGAACAGCTCATTGATCAACTGGGGGTTTACTGTGAAGAGCTGCCGGGAGGCTGGCGGGAGATTTTGATTGAATAGTGAAAATTGAAAGGTTTTTCCATGCGCCCTGAGCCTTATGCCCTAAGCCTTACATTTTTATCATTATTCAATATTCATTATCTCTTATAACTTATCCTATAAATAACCCCTCCTTCATCATCGGATACCAGAAGGGCACCGTCGGGCATTACAAGGATATCAACAGGTCGGCCCCAGTCGCGGCGCCCTGAAGCCATCCCTCAGCGAAAACCTCATACCCAGTAGCTTTATTATCCTTGAGGCGTACAAGAGTGATACGGTAGCCGATAGGAACTGATCTGTTCCACGACCCATGTTCAGCTATGAAAATCTGGTTTTTATATTCCTCCGGAAACATTTTCCCCGTGTAAAATTTCATCCCCAGAGATGCTACGTGCGGCCCCAGTTCCTGTGCCGGAGTGGTTATTTCTTTGCCGGCAGATTTGCCGCCATATTCAGGATCGACTACGTTAGTGCCATGCAGATACGGGTAGCCAAAATGCATCCCCTGCCGTGGTGCATGGTTTAATTCATCAGGAGGGATGTTGTCACCCAGTCTGTCCCGACCGTTGTCTGTAAACCAGAGTTCTTTTGTGTCAGGGTGCCAGTCAAATCCTACTGTATTTCTGACTCCCCGAGCATAGATCTCCAGCCCGCTGCCATCTGGATTCATCCTATGGATGGCAGCATATGGGTCACCTTCGTCGCAGATGTTGCAGGGCGCGCCAACCGGCACATACAGTTTATCGTCCGGACCGAACCCGATATATTTCCAGCCATGACTTCTGGCTGAAGGGAAACGGTCGTTTACGACAACAGGTTCACCCGGGGTCTCAAGTTTGGATTCTATATTATCATATCTCAGTATGCGGTTTATTTCGGCCACGTATAAAGAGCCGTCCCGAAGTGCTACACCGTTTGGAAAATTGAGCCCGCGGGCAATTGTATAAATTTTATCTGCCCGATGGTTCTCATCACGATCAACAATTGCATATACATTGCCTTCATCACGCGTGCCTACAAACAGAGTGCCGTTCGGACCCAAGGTCATCGATCGTGCGCCAGGAACAAAATTTGCATATATATCTATGGAAAATCCCGGAGGCAATTTGATTGTGTCTAGCCTCACAGGAGTTTTGGAGCAGGCGGTTTCACTGAACAGGAAAAGGGGCAGTATTATAAATGCGAAAACGGTTGTTTGTTTCATGGCAACCCTTTTGGATTGAATAATGAATAATTACAACAGGTTCCTGGTTCCGGGCATCGGGCTTCAGGATGAAGGAAATGTTAATAATACTCATCTGAGTGTGAAATGATTTTCCAGTATAAATAAAATAGCTGAGCCAATATTATCAATATAATATTTACCTGACACCTGACACCTATATCAATTCCAATAACGGCTTGT